>JAITIP010000036.1 GCA_031279415.1 Candidatus Endomicrobium procryptotermitis
ATTTCATTATCTTTTCCCATCTTTGTGCTTCCTCTTCAATCTTTTATATCTTTACGACCAATTAAAACACGGTTTATAACATAAAATCTCTTTCTTAAATCCTTATTTGATTTTTCAAATATGGTATTTTAAAAATAGAAAACTCGCTTTTGCAGTTATTGCAATGGCAAACTTTTGGTCGCGTTTGCTGATGATATACGTCTCCGCATTTAGGGCAAACTATCCTATTTTTATATCTAATTTCGATAAAATAGTTAATAACGGATAATTCATTTGGAAACTTTTTGTTAAATTCTAAATAGCTCATATAGTATAGCCCATTTTTAGATCGGTTATACTATTGTTATTCTAAAAAATGAGAAGATGTCAAGTGATAATTCTATTATTTTTTGATATTAAGTGCTTTTAATAAATTGTTTATTATCCGATAGTGGTCGCTGAAAAATTTATTTTGAAACTCGTCCAATTCGGACAAAGGCAGCCATAACACATTGCCTGCATCATCTGAACTTTCAATTTTTGGTAAATTTTCTAAATTTAAATTGAAAACATGCGCATGAGTTATAAATCTGCCTCTCAAATCTCTGAACGGGTCATCAAATACTTTTGTCAAAGATATTGAATTTTTGAGCGTAGAAATATCAACGACAATTTGAGTTTCTTCTTTTAATTCTCTTACAGCACAATCTGCCAGAGATTCACGCTGTTCGAGAAAACCGCCTGGTAAAGCGTACAAATTTTTACCGGGGTTATTTTTTCTTTGTATCAAAAGAATATTTTTTTTACAAAGCACAAGAGCGTCGGCTGTTACAAACACGGGCGCAAACGGCGATGCCGCCCACATTTTTTTGTAATCTTTAATATAAAAGAATTCTCCTTTTAAATTTTCATAAATATCTCTATTGCTTATTATCCAGTCGTTCAGCCATAGACACACTTCATCTGGAGTGCCATCTAAATCGTTTCCACAAAATAATTTTTCTCTTATTTGTGTGGCTGACAATCCTCTATCATATAAATGTGATATTTCAATAAATTCCCATTGTGGAAAATAATCCAAATAATAACCCGTTTCGTCTTTTTTATATCCGATGATGCCTATTTTACTGTTTTGTACAGTATTGCCCTCAACTATTTTTTGTACTTCCGACAACCACCATGAAAATTCATAATTGCTGTTTTGCAGCGGGGCAAAACAAATTCTGTTCGTATTTATTTGCCTAACGGATTTCAGCATTTCAATACGTTCATCTTCGGTCCATGGGTCATGTGTATTCCTGGCATTTTTTGCCGAGCCAACTATAACTATGACTTTTTTAGCCGATTCCAGCGCCTTTTTTATGATCTTTATATGGGACAAAGTCAGCGGCTGAAATCTACCTATATAAACGATAGCATCTAACATAAAAGCTCCTCAATTTTTAAAATTATACTTTATAATATATTTCAAATAACCTTCGCCTTTACACATTATTTTACCTGAATTATTACTTATTTTTACCGCAGCTTTCCGCTGGCTTCTTATATGTCAAGCTGCGGAAATTCGACATCGTTTACAAGGGATGCGGCTGTGCCAAAAACCACTGCTGCTTTATCTTTAATTTAAAATAATCATGAAGTTTGAAAGGTTCGTTTAATTTTAAGGCATTTGAAAATATTGTTCTTTTGGTAAGAGGATTTATTATATCTTCTCCCGCTTTATATGGAATCCCAACTGATTGTGTCAAACAGTTTTGCACAGTACAAATCGAAATTTTTATAAAACTTTTTCAATTATTCTTTAAGATTTCTTCTTTGAGTTTTTTATAAAGTTTTGTGAATTCATATTTATATTGACTTTCTCTGTAATCCGCTCCGAATGCGGATTTTGATAAAACCAAAATGGGTGGCGCTTGAATGCGCTTAAAAACGTTCGTGTATAGTTTTCCAAAAAACCATTCTATATGTTCGATAAAATTTTTTGAATCATCCATTCCGTATTTGGCAAATAGTTCTTTTTCTTTCTTACTGATATAGAGCCGCAGTATTTTTTCTGGAGAAGAACTTTTATAAGTCATGACTTTTTCTATCAGCCAATCGTCAAGCCCCCATATCATAGGATCAATTTGCCTTTCCTTGAGTTCAGCCGACGGAGCTATCTTATTTTCATCGAATTTCAGATTTTTGTTTGGAATTAATTCCTGTGGTATGATATTTCCGTAAGCCTTATTAATCATGCGCGACATTTCCCATATTTCAACTTTTGTTAAATCCGCCAAAGGACACCATGCGCCTGCCAAGTCACCGTAAAGCGTTCCATAGCCCAAAGCCAGCTCGATTTTATTTGTATTATTTATCAAAACGCCATTCCCGAGTTCTGAAGTTTTTGCAAGCAGTATCAGCGTTCTTATGCGCGCCTGAAGATTCTCTTCTGTAATAGTTTTATCGTAATTAAGAGCTTGTTTATATTCGGATAAAATGTCATTTATGGAAATTATTTCATACTTAATTCTGAGATTTTGAGCCAGTTTTTCTGCGGTGGTTTTTGTAATTTCTTTATTGAATTTCGAAGGCATATTATAACCGTGAATTCTGTCCTCTTTTATTGCCAGCCTGCACAGCGCGGCATTCAACGATGAATCTATTCCGCCGGACAAACCGAACACATATTGAGGTTTGTTTAATATTTCGTCCATAGATTTGTAAGCTTCCTGCAAAGCTAAAAATTTCTGTTCTATTGCGGACACAACGCGTTCAGCTTTAATAAAATCTTTAGATACAACATGAACGACGTTTCTTTCTTGGTTAAAATCGGTCAGCAGCAGTCCTTCTTCGTAAGGTTTTAAACTTTGTTGCGTAATGCAGCCATTTTTATCATAAATTCTTGAATCGCCGTCAAAAATAACTATAGATTTGCCATTATTTTGCATCCCGACGCAATTGATATAATAGAATGGAACAAAATCTGTTCCAAGTTCTTGTTTTAGCTCTTTTATCCTATTATTTCTAGCGGTTGACTTGTTTACCGAGAAAGGCGAAGCAGAAATGTTTATAATCAGTTCCGCGCCTTTATCTATAAGTATTTTTGTTGGATTAATTTCGTAATCTTTATACCATAACTCTTCGCAGACTTCCAGTCCAACGGTTGAACCATTTTTAAGTTTATACGGTTTTAATATATTGACAACGTAAGCGTCGCTGTAAAAATATCTGGCATCATCGAACATTCTGTATGTAGGCAACAGATGTTTTGTATGAATACCGGCAACTTCTCCTTTATCAATCAAATAAGCCGCATTATATTTTCTTGTCCTTCCGTCATGATTTAACAAATTATCTATTTTATAAATATTTCCGTAAACTATTGAAATGTCAAATTCCTTAGATAAAGCCCGTATTTTTTCATTATAATTCATCAGCTCGCTGCAAAAATTGTCGTCGTTCCAGCGATCGCTCATAAGATAGCCGGACAAGCACATTTCAGGAAATGCTACAAGATAAACCCCTTTTTCTTTTGCAAGCCGCAACGTATTCGCTATTTTTTGATAATTTTTTTCTATTTGTCCCAATTTAACATTGATTTGTGCCAATGCTATCTTCATGTTATGTTTATACCTTTCTTTTTAAATATCTTTATTATTTCGGCTTTTTTGTCGTTTTCAAGAAAAGCCAAAGAACTGGTAAACTCTTTATTGATTCCTTTTAGCAGAATATAATTAATTTATAATCCGTTAAGCCATACGGATATTTTATTGTCCACATCTTTATCGTATTTCTTAGATAAATTATTGAATTTTTGATATTGCAATATTATTGCATTTTTGGCTTTAGACGCGAAATCTTTCTCAAACTTTCCCGCATTGCTGCCTTGAGTTGAAAATGGAACTACTCTTTTGCCTTTAAAGTCTGTCTGTTCTAAAAAAGATAACACAGGGTAGCAAACGGTATAAGCCCACACCGGCGAACCTACAAAAATATAATCATAAGACTCAAAATCTGGCGGCGGTCCGTCTAATTCAGGCAGCTGTTTAGAACATTTTATTAAAGAAGTGTAAAAAATGGAAAATCGTGAAATTTTTTCTTTAAGCTTTATTTCATAAATATCGGCGCTTGTTTTAGCTTTTATTCTTTCTGCAATATCACGAGTATGTCCGCTTAGAGAATAATAAACAACCAAAACTTTTCCCAAATTTTTTGTTTGGGAGACTGCATTTTTGTATTGAGCCATTTCTTTTGCGTTTTTAAAATGTACCAAACACAAATGAAGAGCTGCAGATGACAAACTTCCTCCGATAATAAAAACTACAATGTAAAAAATATAGCGCGTCATAAAATCTCCTTTTGCATCTAATCGGTCAAACGGCTAGATAAAGACTCGCTGTCGAACTGTTAAATTTCTAAATTGTTTTTCCTCAACGCTGGGCGCATTTGCAAGAAACTTTTAATGCCTTCAAAATATCTTTGGCTGCCGCTTCACTAGTTTCTATATATAATATAAAATTAAGAGTATTTAGAGAATGTCAGTGTATGGGATCAAAGGCAGGAACTGACCTCTCTTGAACATGCGTCTATGTATCCAAACTTCTGCACGTCGCTGTTAATTTGCTATAATCTTCAAACTTAAAAATAAATGAGGATTTTTAATGTTTTTCTATGCAGATTTGCATATACATTCAAAATATTCACGAGCAACAAGCAAAAGTTGTAATTTGGAAGAGATTGCCGCATGGGCTCAAAAGAAAGGGCTAAGCCTCATATCAACGGGTGATTTCACGCATCCCGCATGGTTTAACGAAATAAAAGAAAAGCTTGTTCCCGTTGGCGGCGGCGTTTTCAAACTGAGAGACGACATAGAACGACAAGTTCTAAAAAATAATCAAAGCGTGAGATTTTTGTTATCTGTTGAAATCTCAACCATATATAAAAAAGATGAAAAAACAAGAAAAGTCCATCATGTAGTATTTGTTCCCGATTTTAAAACCGTAGAAAATGTAAGACAAAAACTTTCCGCAGTGGGAAATATAGTTTCAGACGGACGACCAATACTTGGGCTTGATTCTAGAAATCTCCTTGAAATAGTTCTTGAGTCCGGAGAAGGTTCGTATATAGTTCCAGCGCATATATGGACTCCGTGGTTTTCTGTATTAGGCTCGCGGTCAGGTTTTGATTCCATAAAAGATTGTTATGGAGACCTTGCAGATTATATATTCGCCGTAGAAACAGGATTGTCATCTGACCCGAAAATGAATTGGCGGGTTTCATTTCTCGATAAATACAGACTGGTATCCAATTCCGACGCTCATTCTCCTTCAAAACTTGCACGCGAAGCCACGGTTTTTGATACTGATCCCAACTATTTCGCTGTAAGTAAAGCACTGCAAACCGGCAAAGGTTATGTCGGTACCGTAGAATTCTTTCCTGAAGAAGGAAAATACCATGAAGACGGGCATAGAAAATGTAATATTTGCCTGAGTCCTGAAGAAACGGTAAAACTTAAAAACATCTGTCCCGTATGCGGCAAACCTCTGACCATAGGAGTTATGCATAGAGTTAATGAATTATCCGACCGCAAGGGTAAAGATTTGATAATTCCAAAAACCGCGGGAAAGGCGTTTAGCCTTGTGCCTTTAGAGGAAATTCTTTCAGAAATTATGCAAGCCGGGGTATCCAGCAAGTTGGTAAGTAATGCGTATGAAAACTTAATAAAAAAATTAGGCGCGGAATTGCCTATACTAAGAGATATTCCTATAGTGGAAATATCAAAACATCATTCTTCACTTCTCGGGGAAGCTATATCTAGGCTAAGAGAGGGCAAAGTTATAAAACAAGCAGGCTTTGACGGCGAATACGGAATAATAAAGTTATTTGAGCAGGAAGAACTGGAAAGCGCTAATCTGATGTTTGATATGGCAATTCCTGTAAAGCCGATTAAAAAAGAGGAAAAAACTTTCCGTACGCATAAACAAGATATACCAAAACAGAATTATCAAAATCAAAATCATAATATCCATGCCATACCAAAAAATATAATTCTTTTGGATCTTGACGAGTATCAGCTATCCGTAGTAAAAAATTCCAGAAAACAGCTTTTAATAATTGCAGGTCCTGGCTCTGGAAAAACTACTGTATTGACAAAACGCATAGCTTTTGCAATTTCAGAAAACAATATTTCTCCTAAAAACTGTCTTGCCATAACTTTTACACGCAGAGCAGCAAATGAAATGCTTGAAAGATTTAGTTTAATGCTTCCCGAAAATTGCTCAAATATCAATATTCATACTTTTCATTCTTTGTGTTTTTCAATTTTAAAGGAAAATGCCGCAGAAGCAGGATTAAGCGCTGATTTCAAAGCGGCAAGTAAAGAAGAAATAAATTTGTCCAAATCAGATAATGTGCTTAGCTTTGACGATTTGATAATTTTGACGTTAAAACTTCTGGCTGATAATTTAGATATCGCTAAATCATACCAGAACCGTTTCAAGTATATTTCGGTGGACGAATATCAGGATATTGATGAAAATCAGTATAAGTTAATCAGATTATTAGCTAATCAGGACGCAAACTTATGCGCAATAGGCGATCCCAATCAGGCAATCTACGGCTTCAGAGGAGGTGATTCAAAGTATTTCAACAACTTTACACAAGATTATCCTAACGCAGATATAATTAACTTAAAAAATAACTATCGCTCTACCGGGACTATCGTCAACGCTTCAAATCAAATAGTTAATTCATATGACATAACTGCAAAATACGATAAACCTCATGAAAAAATTACCATACACACAGCACCTACGGAAAAATCTGAAGCCGAATTTGTTGTAAGCTCTATAGAAAGTCTAATCGGCGGGCATAGTTTCTTTTCAATTGATACAGACAGATCTGCGGGAGAAGAAAGTAATTTTTCGTTCTCGGATTTTGCCGTATTATACCGCAGTTCTTCGCAGTTAGAACCTCTGCTTGAAGCGTTTAAAAGATCGGGCATGCCTTATGTAAAATTATCCGACGATTTGCTGTGTAATAAAAAAGAGGTTATAAAACTGTTAAGCCTGCTGACAGATGTTGAACCTGTTATCGAACAGCTTAACAGGCTTAATAAAGAATTCTTAGAGCAAATAGATGAAAATATTTTGCACTACTTTGTAAAACTTGCGCAAACTCATAGAATAAAAAAAGAATTTATCCATGAAGTGTCTATGCTGTCGGAAATAGATACTCTTGATAAAAGAGCAGACAGAATTTCATTATTGACATTGCATTCTTCAAAAGGACTAGAATTCAAATGCGTTTTTATAGTCGGCCTTGAACAAGGCATTATTCCTTTTTACCGCGCTAAAAAAGAATACGAAATAGAAGAAGAAAAGCGTTTATTATATGTAGGTATGACAAGAGCTGAGAAAAGATTATTCTTGACGCGCTGCGTCAAAAGAAAATGGTTTGGAACCTATAAAAAATTACTTCCGTCGCCATTCTTAGAAAAAATAGAAAGCGATCTGTTAAAATTCAGCAGACTGGAAAAAGTCCTTCACGCAAAAAAACAATCCTGTCAGCTTGATTTATTTTAAGGTATGACGACTCGCGGTGAAAAGGAAAATGCAATGGCAAATGACCTGCAAAAAAATATTGATAAAATTCATACGACGGAAATGGGCAGAGAACGAATAAAACAAAACCTTGTCTTGAAAGCGGATATCAATGCCGTTGATTGGTGCAAACAAAAAATCACTCAATCAAACGATATAGTCAGAACAGGTAAAAATTGGTATGTGAGTACAATTGACTGCGTAATAACAGTTAATGTTTATAGTTATACGATAATTACGGCTCATAAGAGAAAATAAAATGCTGTACAGAAAGCGCTAAACATCCAAAACGCTATGCATAATTGAGACAAAATGTAATATTGAAAGAAAATATTAACAATGATATAATTGTGTTTCTTAAATAAAAACTGGAGAGGTGGCCGAGCTGGTTTAAGGCGGCAGTCTCGAAAACTGCTATACGGGAAACCGTATCGGGGGTTCGAATCCCCCCTTCTCCGTTCTTGGCTTTTGTATGTCATCGTGGACTTGAAAACTACAATATTTTTTCTCATAACAGCCTTTTAAATGACTGTGTCTTATTGCTAGAAACTGTGTTGTATATTTCTGAATTTGCAAAAAGCCTTCAGAACTCTGATTTTACGACTTTTTTAACTTTATTTATTTTGCCTCTTCACTCAAATAATGTGTTATCGCTTTTATCATCAGCATAGTTTGAAGCTCAATGAATACTTTTTTCTTCTTATTTACAACCCGCTGAACATTATCATTGGCTTTTGTTTTTTTCATGTTTTTTCCTTTTTGAATTTTTTATTATATCATTTATAAATTTAAGAAAATTAAGTAAAGAGCCGAGCAGCTTGAATTTGACAGACTATTAGAATTATTGTTTAATTGTATATCTAAATATTAAACGATTAACAGCCGGAACAAAGGCATGGAACTCTAATAATTCATTGTAGTTTTTATATATGAGTTTTCCGAACTTAGTTCACTTTGCTGGGATACGGACATAAATAAAATGAGAGATTTTGCCGCCGTAATTCTTGCCGCCGGCGCAGGAACAAGAATGAAATCGTCGCTGCCTAAAGTTATGCATAAGCTTTCGGGCAAACCTTTAATAAATTGGGTTATAGACGCAGTTGAAGCTTTAAAGCCGGATAAAATCGTAGTGATTTTTGGACATAAATCCGAAATAGTGCAGGAAAACTTTAAAAATAAAAAAGTAACGATAGCGTATCAAGAACAACAGCTTGGTTCGGCGCATGCTCTTATGCAGGCTCAAAAAGCGCTTAGATATTATAAAGGCGACCTTTTAGTAATATGCGGCGATGTTCCTCTTGTTAAAGTTTCTGAGTTGTCTTCTCTTATCAAATATAATAAAAAAAATAAATCTTCGGTTACAGTGTTGGCGGCAAGAGTCGATAATCCTTGCGGTTATGGCAGGATTGTTAAAAATGGAGACGCTCTTGAAAAAATAGTAGAAGAAAAAGATGCAGATGAATGCGAAAAACTTATAAATGAAGTTAACAGCGGCATATACTGTTTTGACAATAATGTTTGGAAAGCACTTTCTAAAGTAAAGCCTGACAACGCAAAAAAAGAGTATTATTTGACCGATACTGTTGAAATACTTAAAAAACTCGGCAAAAAAACCATGTTCATCACTGCGAAAAATGCTTCCGAACTTAGAGGCATAAATAACCGGCGTGAATTGCAGGAAGCAGAAAACGCTTTGCAAAGAGTTAAAATTGACGAGCTTTTTAAAAAAGGCATTACAATTATTGACGTAAATAATATATATGTTTCTTATGACGCAGAAATCGGTCAGGATACGGTAATATACCCGGGCGTTTTTATTGACGTCGGAGTAAAAATCGGAAAAAACTGTATTATACAGGGTTCAAGCTATATAAAAAATTCGTCTATTGCTGATAATGTCTCAATTTTGTCTTCATATATTAACGGCTCAAAAATAGGAAATGGCTCGAAAATAGGTCCGTTTTCACATATAAGATCGGAGTCGATTTTAAAAGACGGCGTAAAAATCGGCAATTTCAGTGAAACGAAAAAAGCAGTAATATCAAAAAATTCTAAAGTCAACCATCTTTCTTATATAGGCGACGCCGAAGTGGGCGAAAATGTAAATATAGGAGCCGGCACGATAACCTGCAATTACGACGGCAAAAATAAGCATAGAACTGTTATTGGTTCAGGTTCTTTTGTCGGTTCAAACGTGAATTTTGTTGCTCCAGTAAAAATAGGCAAAGATGCTTTGATTGCGGCAGGGTCGACTATAACAAACGATATTCCTTCGGGAAGACTTGCCATAGCAAGAGCCCGTCAGGAATTGAAATATAGAAAAAAATAAAGAGGCCTCTATGAAGCTTAAGATTATTTCAGGAAATGCTAATGTTGAACTTTCCAAACAGATCGTTCAAAAGCTAGGCGTTGAACTGGGTGAGGCCAAAGTAGGACATTTTAGTGATGGCGAAATACAGGTTAAAATAGTGGATAATGTCAGAGGCGCTGACTGTTATATAATCCAGCCTACGTGTTCGCCAGTAAACGAAAATCTGATGGAGCTTCTCATTATTGCCGACGCTTTAAAAAGAGCTTCTGCAAGAAGAATTACAGCGGTTATACCTTATTACGGTTACGGCAGGCAGGACAGAAAAGCCGAACCCAGAGTGCCGATAACAGCAAGACTTGTGGCAAATCTTCTTGCAACGTCGGGAATTACAAGAGTGCTTACGATGGATTTGCATGCAGGACAGATTCAAGGATTTTTTGATATTCCCGTAGATCATCTGTATGGAACACCGGTAATTCTGAGTTATTTTCAGGAAAAAAATTTTACTGATGCTGTTATCGTTTCTCCAGACGCGGGAGGAGTGGAAAGAGCAAGATCTTTCGCAAAACATTTTAACGCCGATTTGGCAATCGTAGATAAAAGAAGGCCTCGACCGAATGAAGCTGCTATTATGAATATTATTGGCGAAGTGAAAGGAAAAACTTGTATAATATTAGATGATTTGGTTGATACCGCAGGCACGCTTACAAAAGTAGCCGAAGCAATAAAATCAAAAGGTGCGGCAAGAGTTTTTGCTACAGCTTCTCATGGAGTTTTGTCTGGAAATGCAAAACAAAAAATTCAGGATTCATTCATAGAAGAGCTTGTAATAACAGATTCTATTCCATTGTCGCAGGATGGCCCTGTAGAAAAAATAGTCGTTCTAAGCATTGCCTCTATTCTTGCCGAAGCGATTATGAGAATTTCAAATGACGAGTCGATAAGCGCTTTATTCGTATAATTGTTTTTGATTTCTTTTAGATGAAATCAATATTCAAATATAATTACAGCATACAAAACGGAGGAAGGGAAATGAAGGAAGTGATTTTAAATGCAGAAACAAGAGAAATCGGTTCAAAAAGCAGTTTGGAAAGTTTTAGAAAACAGGGAAAAATTCCTGGAGTTCTTTACGGAAAAGATATAAAACCAGCTTCTATAGCAGTTGACTCAAAAGCTTTTCTATCAATAATAGAAGCCAACGGCGCAAACGTTATCATAAATCTTAAAATGAAAAATGGAAATCAGCCGGCTCTCGTAAAAGAATTGCAGAGAAATGTTTTGACACAGTCACCTATGCATATTGATTTTCAGGCTATTTCTCTTAAAGAACAGATTGAAGTTATGGTTCCTATACATATTGAAGGCATTGCAGACGGAGTTAAAAATTTCGGCGGATTAATGGAATTTATGACTAGAGAAGTTAAAGTTTCGTGTTTGCCGACAAATATCCCACAGAAAATCAGCGTTGACGTTACGCCTTTGGGTTTGGGACAAGGGGTAACGCTTGCGGATTTGCCTAAACTTGACGGAATCGAATATTTACAGGAACCCTCAACATTGATAGTGCATGTTGTTTCAGTGAGCGCGGCTGAAGAAACGCCTGCGGCAGAAGTCGGAACGGAAGCGGCTCAGCCAGAAGTTATTTCAAAAGGAAAGAAAGATAAAGAAGGCGAAGGCGCTTCTGGAGAAAAAAAATAAAAAATGTCCGACATTAAATTGTTTGCCGGGCTCGGCAATCCCGGAGACAAATATAAAAATACCCGTCATAATTTCGGTTTTATGGCTTTAGACGCTATAGCTCATGCAAAACGTCTGGAGTTCAAAAATAGGGAAAATATGGCGGATATTTCTTTTTATGACAGCACCAACTGGAAAATAATTCTTTTAAAACCTATGACTTTTATGAATCTTTCTGGACATCCGATTTCTGCAGCGGCAAAATATTACAAAATACTGCCTGAAGAAATATTTGTTTTTTATGATGATTTTTCCATACCACTGGGAGAGTTCAGGCTCAGGCTCTCAGGTGCTTCCGGAGGGCATAATGGAATAAATTCAATAATAAGCCATCTTCACACCGACAAATTTCCGAGAATGAAGCTTGGCATAGGGCATTTGCCTGAATTTGTCAAAATTCCGGATTTTGTTTTGTCAAAATTTTATGAAGAGGATAAAGAAAAAATAGAAGCCGTAACCTCAAAAGCCATCGAATTGTTTGACGAAATAATACAATCTGGCTTAGAAAAAGCAATTTCAAAAATTTCCAATATAAAATGATTATAACGGTTAAAAAAAATCAAGATGAAATATTAAAAAGCATTGAAAACTTTCATACGTTTTTCATTGTCGGTTGCGGCAGTTGTGCGGCAAAATGTTCTACAGGTGATGAAAAAGCAGTAGCCGAAATGAAAGATTTCTTGGAAAATAACGGCAAAGAGGTTTTGGGAAGTTTTATATTGGACAGCGCATGCGATATGAGACTTGCGAAACGGGATTTGTCAAAAGATAAAATTTTCAGGGCGGCGCAAGCCGTTGTAATGCTTTCATGTGGTGCCGGAAGCCAGTCAGTAGAAAAAGTCAGCGAAAAAAACATAATCCCCGCCTTAGAATCAAAATATGTCGGAAGTACAGAAAGAATAGGTGTTTACCATCGATTTTGCAGCGTATGCGGAAGCTGTATTTTAGCCGAAACAGAAAGCATCTGTCCGCGCACAAGGTGCGTCAAAAGTTTGGTAAACGGTCCGTGCGGAGGCTTCATTGACGGAAAATGTGAAACAGACCAAACAAAAGACTGCGCTTGGGTTCTTATATTTGAAAAACTAAAAAAATCTGGCAAACTCCAAAAATTTTTAAACGATTACATAAAACCATGAAACAATTTCTAATCCACATATTTTAAAAAAATCATTGAGGGTTATATGGTTTCTCGTTACCGTTCACATCTAGATATGAATATGAGAAAATAAATCATGAAAAAAATAATTATAACAATAAGCGCAATTTTAATAGTTTTTATCATTGTATTTATAATGATTCCTTTTTTATTAAAAGCCGCATTTCCCCCGGAAAAAATTAAAACTGTTATGGAAGCTTATACAAAATCCGAATTCGACAGAGAAATAAATTTTGATAAGATTACTTTTATAAGAACGGGTATGCAGCTGCACAATTTTACTTTATCGAAAAAAGGTGGTTTTGACAAAGGCGTTTTCATTAAAACAAAAAAATTGTCGTTTAAAGTTAAACTGCTGCCTTTACTAATAAAAAACATATCACTATACCGCATTGAAGCCGGTGAATTGTTTATGGATATTATAAAAAAAGATGGAATGTACAATGTTTCTAACGAAGACATTATAAAAAAATTTGTTTTTGACGGTTTAAAAAATGGCAAAAATAAAAAGATTAAATTTGCCATCTCAGAAATAAACATAACAAAATCGCAGATCCAGTATTTTAGTAAAGACAAAAATATTATATATACAATTTCAGACTTATCTGCCGTTTCAAAAAATGTGCATCTTTCAGTTCCGTTTGAAACAAAACTTAAATTTATTCTTTCCTATAATAAAGAAACCGAAAGGATTGAAGTGCCATTTGAAGCTCTGTTAATTGCAGATTTGCAAAATATGAATCCATTAAACGCTTCCATAGAAATAAAATCTCTTGATTTTCATTATAACGATACGAAATTTAATGTAAAAGCTAAAGCAGAAAATTTTTTTATGCCTAATGTAAGCTTTTCGGCCGAAGCCGATACTTTTACACAAAACACATTGAAAGATATTGCTGCGGCATGCATGCCTTTTAAATTTAATAAAGTTAAAATCAATTCCGAATTCAAAGTCGATTTTATCAATAAGGCAATTATTTTTAAAAGTTTGGACTTAACTTCCGGCAATTCCGTTGTAAAATCAAGTGGCAGTGTAGGTTTTGGACAAAAAAATAAAAGCATTGATTTTAAACAAACGCTAAGTTTTAATATCGGAGAAATTCTTGGAAATTTTGAAAAATGGTTTACCAAATTTTCAGTAAATGGAACCGTTAATGCAGCGACAGTTTTTAAAAATAACACCGTAACAGCGCAGGCTTGGAGCAATGACATTTCTGTAAATTTTGAAAAAACAGGCATATCAGCAAGCAGCGCTGCGGTAAAGTCCGCTTTTAAAGTTGACTTTCTTTATGGAAAAATCAATTTTTCAAATCTGGACTTTTCTATTTTAAACTTTATTGTAAACTCAAACGGCATTTATGACTTCAAAAAGAATAACTATGAGTTTTTTATAAATTCATCATTTGGCATAAGCGATCTTTCTTTATTGTTTGGCAGATATATAAAAGATTATTCTCCGCAAGGGAAGGCCGATATTTCTTTCAAGTTTTCCAATTCAGGAATTAAAGGCAGCGCCGTTTTGAAAGATGCCGCAGTAAAATATCTTTCGGTTTTTGACATTGACAAATTAAATGGGACTATCGTTTTTAATTCGATTAATGATATAAAAACAAATAATATGACAGGGAAGCTTAATGGTGAGAAATTTACGCTTTTGGCTTCATATTTCAAAGATTTGCAAAATATAATGCTTTCGCTGAACTTTAAAGCAAATAAATTTTATTTTCCATCCTTTCCCCCAAAAAAAGAAGCAGATAAAAACATTTTAGAAGGTAAAGTTCCA
The DNA here is from genome assembly GCA_031279415.1 of Candidatus Endomicrobium procryptotermitis. Taxonomy (NCBI): domain Bacteria; kingdom Pseudomonadati; phylum Elusimicrobiota; class Endomicrobiia; order Endomicrobiales; family Endomicrobiaceae; genus Endomicrobium; species Candidatus Endomicrobium procryptotermitis. The sequence continues at coordinate 14,550 of JAITIP010000036.1, forward strand.
GCTGAAAATCGCGGCTTGCCTTATATTTTGCATTTAAAAATGTCCACTCATGCCAATTTTGCGGAAATCTCTCATATAAAAACGAAATCCGTTAATATCAATGCCGATTTAAAAAATATTACGCATAGATATGATCGTATAAAAGGTTACCTTTCGGTTAACGCTGACAATGTCGTTATTGAAAATATTGAAGAATTTGCAAATAAAAATACTTTTGCAAAATCGGTCATATATCCTTTAAATGAGGTACGTGAAGCGGCGGCAAATATCGGAATTAATATATTTGGCAAAAAAGAAATGCCTGAAGGAAAAAAAAGGACAAATTTTTTAAAATTTGATAAAGTTGAAAGCAAAAGCTTATTTAATCCCGGTTTTATACATATGGAAAAATTGAAACTGTCTTCAGCGGGTTCATATGTTAATGCGGCGGGCGGCATAGGTTTGCAGTCGCATTTTTTAAATATGCGGCTTATCGTAGGTGCGGTTACAGGAGAATCTTTTGTTATAAAACTGGATGGCACATTAGATAAACCAAAAACTCGTGTCGATTTAGCAGGAAGCATTTTTACAGTTATTGATGCTATTCAAAAAGCTGTTAAATAGAAGCGCGGGAATTGTAAAGCTGAGTTTCTCCCGTTTTGATTTTTTTAAAAGATACTGCTTTTAAAATTGTTTATCAAATACAAGGAAACATCATATAAATTTTTGTTTTTATTGTGCTGCAACAGCGAAGTCCTTATGAATTAAATGCACTTTAATTCCCAAAAAACGGCTGTAGAGGCATATTTTGCCATTACAGCCGTTTTTTGGGAATTATTTTTTGTGTGACGTTTTTGAAAACTATTTTTTTATGCTTTGCTGAAAATCTCAACTTTTTTCTGCAAAAGTTCCCATTTTGCGTCAACTTCTTTTTGTATCTGTTCGAGTATCGGCGCATTTTCAGGCTTAAAAAGATGTTTGAATCTTCCCTGAGGTTTCAAAAATTCCGTAATGGGTTTCTTCTCTTTGGGTTTTACATTTATTTTATAAATTCCGTTTTCAACTTCGTACGAAGGCCATATACACGTTTCGACTGCAAGCCTGTTAAGCGTCATAGTATCTTCCGGCTTATATGCCCAGCCCAGCCGGCAAGGCGTTAGCACGTTTATAAATGACGGACCATTCGCCGCTAAAGCTTTTTGTACTTTTGTAACATAATCATTCCAGTTGCCGACATAAGCCTGAGCCGCGTAAGGAATACCATGTGCCGCCATAATTTCCGTAAGATCTTTTCTGTTCTGCTCTTTTCCTTGATGAACTTTTCCTGACGGAGCAGTCGTTGTATGAGCTCCTCTCGGCGTCGCACCTGATCTCTGGATACCTGTGTTCATGTACGCTTCGTTATTGTAACACACATAAAGTATTTTGTGGCCGCGTTCCATAGCGCCTGACAACGATTGAATTCCTATATCGTATGTTCCGCCATCGCCGCCAAAAGCTATAAATCTTATATCTTCGGTTACTTTGCCTTGTTTTTTTAAAGATCTGTAAGCCGCTTCTATTCCCGAACAGGTTGCCGCCGAATTTTCAAAAGCGCTGTGAAAAAATGAACTTTTCCAAGCAGTATAAGGGAAAATTGTCGTTGAAACTTCCAAACAGCCTGTAGCGCTTGTAACCACAACTGGCGTATTACCTGCGGCAAGAAGTGTTTGCCTTGCAACAATGCCGGCCCCGCAGCCGGCACAAAGGCGGTGTCCGCCGGTTACGCGTTCAGGATTTTTACTCAATTCTTTAATATTTGCCATTTTTTATATCCCCCGGGAGCCAAGCTCCTTCATTTTAAATTATTAACTTAAAATCTTACATTAACATATTCGATTCCGGTAAAAGCTTTCTCGGCACCGGAAGCTATTTTGCCTAGTTTGTCATAAATTGCGGCAATATGTTCCGTATTGATTTCTCTTCCGCCAAGACCATATACGTAGTTAATCGCTTTAGGCCCTGTAATGCCGGCCGCATATAAAGCGGAAACAACATCGGAATAAACCGGAGCGTATGTTCCCGAACATGAGTCCGACCTGTCCATAACTGCAATCGCTTTAACGTTCGCCAAATCTTTTACTATGGTTTCCGCAGGGAAAGGTCTGAAAACTCTTATTTTTATAAGGCCTGCTTTTATTCCTTTTTCTCTGAGTTCTTTTATAACAACTTTTGCCGTTCCAGCCGTTGAACCGATAACGACTACGGCAATTTCGGCGTCGTCCATCATAAACTTTTCATATAAATCGTATTTTCTGCCGAAAGTATTTTCAAAATCTTTTGCGACTTCCAAAACAATATCTTTGGCGTCTCTCATGGCCTGCGCAAGCTGCCATCTGTGCTCAAAATAGTAATCTTGAAGGTCGATTGAACCGAGCGTATAAGGCCTTTTTGTATCTAGAAGGTACCTATCGGGCTTATATTCTCCAATAAAATTTTTTACGTCTTCGTCAGGATAAGTTTCGACTACTTCCATACAATGCGAAATAATAAAACCGTCGGTCGTGACCAAAACGGGCAATTTTGCTTTTTCTGCAATTTTTGTAGCCTGAATCATATTATCATAAGCTTCCTGAGAATTTTCCGAGTATATTTGTATCCATCCCGCATCTCTTGCGCCCATGGTGTCCGATTGGTCACCATGAATATTAATAGGAGCGGATATTGCTCTGTTGACTTCCGCCATAACTATCGGAAGTCTTAAACCCGAAGCTATATAAAGCATTTCCCACATAAGAGAAAGTCCCTGTGACGAAGTGCCGGTCATGGCTCTTGCTCCGGCTGCGGAAGCGGCAATAGTGGCGGACATTGCAGAATGTTCGCTTTCAACCGCGACATACTCGCTTTTTACTATGCCGTCAGCGACAAACTGCGAAAAAATTTGAACGATTTCCGTTGCGGGAGTGATAGGATAAGCCGCTACCACATCCGGCTCTATCTGGCGCATTGCTTCGGCCATAACTTCGTTGCCGGTTTTTGCAACAAGCCTGCCTTTAGGATATACTGTCTTTATCATTTCATTAACCCCTTTATTTTATTTCTTTTCTTCTTCCATCGTAATGGCTTTAATTTTTACAGGACATTCTTTAGCACAGATTCCACAGCCTTTGCAATGGTCATAATCTATACCAGTAATGACGGTTATCTTTTTTTCGTCCGGAGCAATTTTAACGGAAGAATCGGGGCAGGATATCCAGCATGCCAGACAATGAATACATTTATCCTTATTCCACACAGGTCTTTCAGAACGCCAGTCACCAGTTATAAAATTTTGAGCTGTACCAGCTTCGACTATATCACCTATAGGAAGCTCTGACGCCGATAATTTTATTTTACAATTGTTATTTTCCACTTTATTTCCCCTCCGTATATTTTTAAACTATGCGCTTTTTACTTCGTCATAAGCTCTTTTTATCGACGCAAGATTTCCTTCGATAACTTCTGGTTTATGACGGAACTTAGCGGTAAGCTTCTTTTTTGTATCTTCAAGAACGCTGTCGATATCCAAATTTCCTATAACTTTTACCAAAGCGCCGAGCATAGGGGTGTTCGGAATATTTTTGCCTATGGTTTCAAGAGCTATATGGCTTGCGTTGACAACATAAACCTGTGATTTGTCAACGACGAGCAATTTGGCTATTTCTTCGACGCCGAAAGTCGTGTTTACTATCACTTTGCCGGTTTTTCCAATTCCATCGGTAACATCGACACAGTCCATAAGGGACGGATCTAAAATTACTACGTATTGAGGATTTGTTATTCCAGAGTGTATCGTTATTGCATCTTCGCTTATTCTGTTAAAAGATTGCACCGGCGCCCCCATTCTTTCCGGTCCATATTCAGGAAATGCCTGAATATATTTGCCTGTTGCCAAAACTGCTTCGGCAAATAAAAGAGCGGCTGTTTTTGCTCCCTGACCACCGCGTCCATGCCAACGAACTTCAATCATTTTTGCTGACATTTTTTACTCCTTATTTTAGTATATATTTTAATTAAAAAAGTCTGATTTTTCAATCAAAATATTATTTAAATACTAATAATTAAAAATGTATTTTACCATTTATAAAAAATAGTTATTACATTTCTTTTCTTCCGGAAATTGCGCGGGAAATGGTAAGTTCGTCAGCGTATTCAATATCACCGCCAACAGGTAAACCGTAGCCGAGCCTCGTAACTGTAATTCCCATAGGTTTAATAATTTCGGCAAGATATAATGCGGTGGTTTCGCCTTTTGAATCCGTATCCGTCGCAAGTATTACTTCGCTAATATTATCACTTTTTAATCTTTTTAGCAAATTATCAACTCTTATATCATCATGACCTACAGCGTCAAGCGGAGAAAGAGCACCGCCAAGCACAAAATATAACCCTTTATAATCTTTAGCTTTACTTACGGCTATTAAATCTTGCGGAGTTTCAACCACGCATATTATATTGCGTTCTCTTGCTGGATCTGAACATATCGGACACGGATCGCTTTCGCTGAGATTGAAACAACTGCTGCAATATTTTATTGTTTTCCTTGCTTTGAGTATGGAATCAACCAACCTATCAATTTCGGTCTGAGGCATTTTCAGTATATGGTAGCTTAGCCGTTCCGCCATCTTAGGACCTATGCCAGGCAGTCTTTTTATTATTTCCACCATTCTTTCTATAGGCTGAGGTCTGTTCATTTAAAATCCGCCGAGTCCTTTGAGAATTCCTTTTGTAACGCTTTTGACACTTTTTTAACTATTCTTTTGCTTTCATCTTTTATTTGTTCTTTCATGGATTCCTTAAACTCTTTATAAAATACGAGACTTTTACGCTTTTCACACAGTCTTTTGCCATTTCTCAATTTTCAGATTCCACACTACACTTTCCTCACTTTGCCGCCAAACTTTTTGGCTATTTCCTGAATATTTTTTGGGACTGCGGTTTTAGCACTTTCCTTGAAATCCTCTTCAACTTTATAAGCGGCAACATTCGGCTCAGACTCTTCTTTAATCACAATTTCTTCTCTATCCTGTTTTTCTTTGATTTTAACGTCTTCTATCACTATTTTTATGGCAATATTTTCCCCTGTTTTTCTCTGGTAAAGTTTTGTAATTTGTTCCTGAAATTCAAAAACTCCTTCATAGTCAAATTTATTCGTTACGGTTATTTGCACCGATTTGGGTGAAGTTATTTTTACAAGCGTTTTAAGAAGAGATTGTGATGTTAAAGGATGTTTTCTTGTAATTTCTGTAACTATTTCTTTCCAGACGCTTATCAAATCATCATCGATTCCTATATTGTCAACTTCCGAGATTATACTATTATCCGAGCTTTTGCCGTCAACTGTCGATGAGGAAATGTCGTTAGAATCTGCAACATAATAATTGCCGCTTTTAAAATTTTTTTCCAAATCAGCAATTCTGTTTATAAGTTCTCCGACATTATAATAAGGTTCCGACATTTTTAAAAGGTACATTTCAAGCAAAATTCTGGGTTGGTCATGCCAGCGCATTTCTTCCAAAACTTTCGAAAGCAGGTTGTTCATTCTCACGTGACGCGAAACTGTAAAAAGAGTTTTCTGCATTTCGAAAAGTTTTTTATCTTCGCTTGAAATCTCCGCTATTTCCGGATTTATAGAATATATCATAACCTGTCTTAAATGGTCGCGCAGATCTCTGGCAAACTGTAAAATATTGTATCCCTGCTCTGAAATTTCTTTAACTGTTTTTAATATTGCAAGAATATCACCTTTGGCAAGATTTTCCGTAACCGAAGCAATTATTTCTTTCGGCAGCAGCCCAAGCAGTTCTCTTATATAATCTCCACTTATTTTTCCGCCGCTTGAAGAAACGGACTGGTCAAGCAGGCTTAGCGCATCTCTCATAGAACCACCGGATGCGCTTACTATTATATTTAAAGCTTCGTCGTCTATTTCAAAACTTTCTTTTGTGCTGATGCTTTTAATAGTGTTGGCTATATCTTTAGCGGATATAAATTTAAAGCGGTATCTCTGGCATCTTGAAAGTATCGTGACAGGAATTTTATGCTGTTCGGTTGTGGCGAGAATAAAAAGTACGTGCGGCGGTGGTTCTTCAAGAGTTTTAAGAAGAGCGTTAAAAGCCTGTACGGTTATCTGATGAGCTTCATCTATTATGTAAATTTTATATTTGGAACTTGCGGCCGAAAACTTTACGTTTTCCCTAAGCGCTCTTATCTCATCTATACCGTTATTTGAAGCTCCGTCGATTTCCATTACATCTACACTGGAACTTTTGCCTATTTCGATACAGTTTTCACATACTCCGCATGGGTCGCTCGTCGGACCATTTTTACAGTTTAAAGCTTTGGCAAGAATCCTTGCCATAGTTGTTTTACCACAGCCTCTTGGACCGGAAAAAAGATAAGCGTGTGCTATTCTGTTTTCTAAAATCGCATTTTTGAGTGTTACAGATATATGATTTTGTCCAATAACTTCATCAAAGTTTTGAGGACGAAACTTTCTGGCTAATACTAGATATGACATAAAAACCTCAAAAGCACCAGATTTTGCAGGAAAACCCGTTTTTCTGTAAATACTGCGTGCCAAACACCGTTTTTTGAATTTTGGTGGAGCCAGCGGGAATTGAACCCGCATCTCATCGTTGCGAACGATGCGTTCTCCCGTTTAACTATGACCCCATGTTACTCAGAAGAAGAATTTTATTATAGCAAATTATTTGTAATTTATTGCAATTGAGGTTAATATGTCCCTTTTTTAGATATAATGAAAGAGGGAATAGCTATTTTGACCTTAACATATTATTTGAGTTGGTGTCGTTATTTTTATACAATAATAAATTATTATTTGCTGTAAAGGAAATATGATGTTTATCGGATTCGGTTATGATGTTCATAGATTTAAAAAGGGAAGAAAACTGATACTCGGCGGAGTAGAAATCGTAAATTCGAAAGGTCTTGATGGTCATAGCGATGCAGATGTTTTGCTTCATGCTTTAATGGACGCTCTTTTAGGAGCCGCCGGGCTTAACGATATAGGCCATTTTTTCCCGAATACCAACTCAAAATACAAAGGCATCTCCAGTCTCAAACTTTTAGAAACGGTTTATAAAGAATTAAAGAAACGAAACTTTAAAATAAACAACATTGATATAACCGCAATAGCGGAATCTCCAAAAATCTATCCTTATATTGAGCAAATAAAAAACAATATTTCAAAAACTGTTAAACTTAACAAGTCGCGGATAGCAATAAAAGCCACTACTAATGAAAAAATGGGGTTTATCGGCAGAGGTGAAGGAATAGCAGTAATGGCAGCGGCATCAGTCAAAAAAAAGAAATATGGCGATTAAATTTTACAATACGCTTACGAATGCAAAAGAAGAATTTATACCGCAAAATGAAAATTTTGTTACGATGTATGTTTGCGGAGTTACGCCTTATGACGAAGTTCATCTCGGACATGCAAGAGCATACGTGACTTTTGATATTATAAAAAGGCATCTGCAAAAAAGAAAATACAAAGTCAGACATGTTCAGAATTTTACAGATATTGATGATAAAATAATAAAAAGAGCTGCCGAAAAAGGCATTTCCCCATCCGCTTTGGCACAAATATATATTGACGATTATTTTGTCCAAACCGGAAAACTTAACATACTTAAAGCAAATTTTTATCCGCGCGTCACAGAAATGATTCCCGAAATAATAAATTTTATACAAAAACTTATAGATAAAGGTTTTGCATATATTGTCGATGGCGATATCTATTATTCTGTGAACAAATTCAAAGGTTACGGAAAGCTTTCAAAAAGAAATCTTGAAGATTTGAAAGCGGGCGTCAGAGTGGACATCTGTGACAAAAAAAGTTCTGTTTTTGATTTTGCTCTCTGGAAAAAAACAAAAGATGGAAAACAGCAGGAGGCTTCATGGGACAGCCCTTGGGGTAAAGGAAGACCGGGCTGGCATATCGAATGCTCGGTAATGTCTTCAAAAATTCTTGGAGATACCATAGACATACACGGCGGCGGGCAAGACTTAATTTTTCCACATCATGAGAATGAAATCGCGCAAAGCGAAGCATGCACAGGACAGCAGTTTGTAAAATATTGGATTCACAACGGTTTTGTAACGGTAAATAAAGAAAAAATGTCGAAATCTTTAGGCAATTTTTTTTCGCTAAAAGACATTTTTACAAAATATGATCCACGCGTTGTGCGTTATTATCTGCTCACACAGCATTATAAAAGTCCTCTTGATTTTTCGGATTCAGGACTTGAGTCGGCAAAAAATGCTTTGCAGGGGCTTGACGATGCATACTTAAGGCTTGCTGTAGAAACGGCTGAAAAAGTACAGACTAAGGATTCCGACCTTGTTGAGCTGGAAAACAATTTCTTAGATTCTCTTGATGATGATTTTAACTCTGAAAAGGCACTCTCATATCTTCACAAATTAAAAAATATGCTTTTAAAAGAACTTTTCAGCGCGGATAAAATAAGACTTTGGCAGTTTAGAGCGCTTTTTGAAGAATTCGTGAAAGTTTCTCTAGGCATTTCACTGCCAAAAATACAAAATAACGATGAAAGCCTACAGATTCTTTTAACTGTAAGAAACAAAGCCAGAAAAGCAAAAAACTGGGCTGAAGCGGACAAGTTGAGAAAAGAAATCGACGAAAAAGGTTATAAAATTATAGACAATCAAGATGGGACTTCAATACTGACAAAAAAAATATAAGGCTGAAAATGGCTCGAAAAAAATTTTTATCGCAATATCATAAAAATAAAGAAGAAAAAGTTTTAGATAATATAATATGCGGAAGAAATTCTGTTTTGGAATTGCTTAAAGCAGGAAAAAGAACAGTAAACAAAATATTGTTGGCGCAGACGGCAAGAGGAACAGCGATAACAGAGATTATTACTCTTGCGAAAAATAAAGGCATTGCGATTCACAATGTTCCTCCGGAAAAACTTGATAAATACTCAGAAAATTCACAAGGAGTTGCGGCGGAAGTTTCTGCGCTGCAATATATTGAAATCAAAGAGCTTATATCCAAAACAAAACAAAGCAAATACCCGCTTTTAGTTTTGCTTGACTGTATTGAAGACCCGCATAATCTCGGAGCAATAATAAGAAACTGCGTTGCTTTTGGCGCGGACGGCGTTATAATTCCTAAATGGCGGGCGGCAGGCGTAAATGAAACTGTATCGAGATCTTCTGCAGGAGCTATTGAGCATATACCTGTTTCAAGAGTTACAAATGCCAATCAGGCCGTTGATTTATTAAAAGAAAATGGTTTCTGGATAGCGGGAGCTGAAAATGGAGGACAAAGTTTGGAAGAAACAAATCTTTATTTTCCTCTAGTATTAATAATAGGCAGCGAAGGTTTTGGACTTCACAGCCTTACAAAACAAAAATGCGACTTTTTAATCTCTATACCTCAGACAAATACTATTTCTTCATTAAACGCCTCATGCGCCACGGCCGTAATTTTATACGAATTGTCCAAAAGAAGAATTTAAAAAATAAACCTGATATCTATAATAAAACGGCTATTAAAATAGCGGCTGCAAGTTTTTTTAACAAAAAAGTTAAATAGGGAGCTTAACTTTTATTTAAATCGGTTTTATCAAAATCGACTATATAAACGTCTTTATAACGCAGTAAATTATAGTAATAATGTTTAGCAACAAGCTCTGCTTCATTAATATGCTCCAACACCTTATTGGTTTCCCTTTTATCGAGTTTTACGTTGATATTGAAACCGTAATATGGTAAAACACCTGTTCCTCCTCCACACATCCATCTTCCACATAAAGTGTATATAAGCGGATAAGCTTTACCGATATTATCAATTTTTTTCTGATATTTTATTGGTCCGTTAAAAATTATAAAAATTTCTCTATCATCATGCACAACATCCATTAAAGAATTAGCAATCAATCTGTTATATTTTTCAAGATAACTCAAAGCATTGCTATAGGAATAAGATAAACCGAAAGAATAAAATAACGGGATAATCGATAGAAAAATAAAAATATAACGTAAAATCCCATTATAAAAAGTTAAAACAAAAAATATAATTACAAATAAAAAAATAGCAAACGGAAAAAAGTGTCTGGGATCCATTGTAAAAGTTTGCACTGCGTTTACTCCAAACAAAGCTGTAAACAGTATAATAAACGGAGAAACAACAAGAATAACTTTGCATATGCGACTCTCCCATGACCTCAACAGCAAAGTTTTTTTAGAAAAAGTATTAACGGCAAAAACTATCACTGCGATACAAAAAGCAATAAATAACAAACATAATATTATCAAGGTAAAATCATTATACGGCTTCCATTTTGACAGTGAGTTTCCTATGTCTTTAATCCTACCAAATAGAGAAATAAATAAATTTGAAGAATGAACAATATCTTTATTTACAAAACGGCTGCTGTTATAAATAGTAAAATACCATAAAGTTACTGCTGAAATAAAAGAGCAAATGCGGGTTAAAAAAAGTTTCAGTGCGGTTTTAGGATTTTCTTTATTTTTTATAATTATTATAATTTCGGTAAAAATAAGAATAAATATTGCACCAATTGAGGTCTGATATGTCAAAAGACAGCAAAAAGTAAAGATAAACGTTGAAATGATTACTAAAAGAATACTTTTATTTGGAGTAAGAAAAATCCACAGACAAAAGATTAGTGAAAATAACATCGGAAGAACATCAAATTGAAAGCTTAACGGCTGAAGCAAAAACGGAGATGAAAATAAATATATTACTGCAAAAATGGACACTAAATTGTTTTGCGAATTAAATTTTTTAGCAAGCAAATATGCGCTTGCGCATAAAATAAATGAGCTTATTATAAGTCCCCATGGCGCAAAAACAGCTAATTTTCCATTAACGGAAAACATTTTATATAGAATACCAGACAGAAAACGGCTGTCGCCATTCCAATAATGTGGTACAACTGTTCTGGCATAATCGTCCATATAAGGAACATTGGCAATGATTATCGGCAAAATATATAAAAATACCATGATGCAGCAAATTACAAAACCGCGGTCAAATAAGTTGTCTGAAAAATATGCTTTAATGTTTTCAAAATAAACCGTTGATTTTGTATTCTTCCCTTCTATAATTTTGCTGAGACTTTCATAATGAAGACTGCACAATCCAAATATTAAAGCAATAAAAACCATACTAAGTAAAATTGTTGAAACATTCTGCCAAAAATAAGATTTCTCATAAAAAATATATTTTAGATTAAAATTATCTATCCTGCCGTCAAAAATTCTTTCATTTTTAATATTTGTTCCGGATTTTATCTCAGAAAACTCAATTTTTCCGTCAATTTTCACATGAATATTTTCTTTTCCGTTAAGAATGCTGATTACGTCTCCTTCTTTTGAAATTCTTATTTCCAAGCGGTTAGGTTTATTTATTTCCAGCGGTATTTTTTCATTTAAAAAATTTATGCTGTATTTCCTATTTTTATCTTTGTAATCAACCGCTGCTTTGCCGTTGGCATTAATATCAATAATAATGCCTTCCTTTGAACCCATATCAAAAAGCGTCTGCCAATTGCTGAAAGAATATGCATAAAAATCCATAGACAGTTCAATAGAATAAACCAAACCGTTCAAATTAGAATATTTAAATTCAAAAGGTTTTTGTTTCTTTTCATCTAAAGATTGGCTGTCATAGCCTGACGCCGAGATAACTTCTTGTCCGACTTGTATATATCTGCTAAATTTATTGTCAGCCAAATAAAAAAGAATAAGCGTAATAACCAACAAACTTATAAGTCCTGACGTTGTTTTAAATAAAAAATTAAATATTTTTTTTATCATTATGTTATCTCCATATATATTTCTTTTATTGTATTTGATTGAAATAAGGGATTTCTAAAAGTTTATTTTTTCGCTGACTATATACAATGGTCTGTTTCTTGTCTCTTCCAAAATTCTTCCCAAATATTCACCTATTACTCCCAAACATATTAGCTGCACACCACCGAAAAATAAAACAGCTATAAATATTGAAGCATATCCCGGCATATCTACACCGTGAATAATTGTTCTCAAAACTATGTATCCGCCGTAAAGAAAAGAAATAAAAGCGATTATTAAACCTAGATATGTCCAGATCCTTAGAGGTAAAGTTGATGAAGAACTGATACCGTCCAGCGCAAAATTCCACAATTTCCAATAATTAAATTTTGTTTTCCCAGCAATGCGTTTTTGTCTTGCATATTCTATTCCGGCAGACTTATATCCCGGCCAGTTAAAAATATATTTCATAAACAGTTTTTTATCGTGAATCTGCTTAATACCTTCTATTACCTTTCTGTCGATAAGCCTGAAATCTCCCGTATTTTTATGTATCGGACTATCGGATATTTTATTGACTAATTTATAAAAGTAATTTGCCGTCATTCTTTTAAGAAATGTATCGGATTGCCTGTCACGGCGCACACCGTAAACATTATCGTAACCTTCTTTCCATTTGTTTATAAATTCAATAATCAGCTCTACAGGATCTTGTAAATCAACATCGATAATAACTGCAGCTTTTCCACAGCAGGATTCAAGCGCGGCATACATCGCTTTTTCTTTTCCGAAATTCCTTGAAAAAGAAATTATCTTAACTCTTTTATCTTTTTGCGCAAACTCTTTTAAAATCTGTAAAGTATCATCTTTACTGCCATCGTTTACACAAATAATTTCAAAACCGTATTCTTTGATATTATTCAAAACTTTAAAGATTTCGGTAAAAAATACGGCTATAGCTTCCTGTTCATTATACATTGGAACTATTATTGATAAATTTTCAGAAATCATATTTTCTATCTTTAATTTTTTGTGAACCTTTTTATCATATAAAAGGAATTTATATTATCTAAAATAATTATAATAAATATTATTTACAACTCAAAACTTAATGGAATCCCTATAGGAAAAAATATTGGAGGCATAAAAAGCCTGAAAAACCGAATATTTAAAAGTGTTTTTGGCAAGTAATTGGCGGCGGGTGGAATTGAACCACCGGCCAAAGGCTTATGAGTCCTCTGCTCTACCCCTGAGCTACGCCGCCTGTAAATAAGTTTTAAGATTCTATTATTTTTTCCTTTGAAAGTCAATTTTTCATCAATTATAGATAATAAGTGAAGTCTGGCAGTACCCAGTTTCTAAATTTTTTTTTAAACTGTTAAGTTTCATGATTTATAAAAGATGTTCCAGAAGGAAAACTATAAGCACTCCGATGAAAAGCATAGAAGGGGCAAGCCTGTTTTTACATTTATGTGTTTCTGGTATTAAATCTGAAGCGGCAATAAAAATGAAAGAACCAGAAGCTGTGCCCAGCAAAGCTCCCAGCACCGCAGGCGATATGCTTTTAAATAAAATTATTCCCAAAAATGTTCCTATAGGCGTAAATGCCGCTGTAAGAAATGAAAAAGTTAAAATTTTCTTTTTTGAAGCACCGCTGTGAAGTAAAATTCCCGAAATCGTGATTCCGTCAGGAAGTTTATGTAAAAGCACGGCAAACGTTGTCAAAATTCCAAGTCCGGCGCCGGCTTCAAAGCCTACGGCTATAATGAGTCCGTCAAGAAGAGAATGAAAAGAAAGTCCTATTACGGAAGTTATTCCAATATTTGAATGCGTTTTGCAGTCTTGATCATCATGGCATGGATGAAAAAGTATTACAAACTGCAAAAAAAACATTATCAAAAAACCAAGAAGTGTAAAAAGCAGCGCGTTCACATCTATTTCTATTGCTTCGGGAATTAAATGCGTGAAAGCGATTGTCAGCATTATGCCAGCGGCAAAATTGATTATTAATATTGAATTTTTTTCAGACCACTTATGAAATTTTAAAACTAAAAAAGCGCCAAGCATTGCGGCGCAAGCAGCCAACAAAGAAGAAATTATCTCTTTCATGTTTTTCTCCGTTTATAAATATAGAAAATATTATAATAAAAAAGACCGCTGTTTAAAAGTTTAGAGTGGCTTCCACAAGTTCAACATGCTAATGCAGCAGTGTTATGGTAAAGGAGATATATCCCTATTTAGATTAAAGAATTTCCTATTTGAAAACAGACGGCTGTTAAAAATTAAAGATCTGTGAAGCCTTAAATAATTATAATCAAATTGTTTTTGTTTAACAAATTTTCACAAGCCGTCAAAATTGTTAGAAAGTTCATTGTTATCACCCCTTTTTTATTATATTTAAGAAAGTGACCTTTCTATTTTGACCTTAACGAGAAAATTGATTTAATATTACTATTTTGATAGAATTATATTTTAATTAGTTCAAAAATTGAAAAGCAGAGATGATTATCATGGCAAAAAAAGACATTCTTTCAATTTATGATTTATCTGATAAAGAGATAAAACTGCTGCTAGATAAAGCGTTTGAACTTAAAAGCAAGAAAAAGCATCTTACGGATTTAACCGGAAAAACTTTAGGTCTTATTTTTGAAAAACCTTCTACAAGAACAATGGTTTCTTTCGCGGCCGCGATGGTACAGCTTGGCGGCTTTCCCATTTTTCTTAACGCACAAAACTTACAGCGAAAAAGGGGAGAATCCATCCATGATACTTCTTTAGTGCTTTCAGGATATCTTAACGGCATTATGATAAGGGCCTTCAAACATTCCGATGTTGAAGAGTTTGCAAAATATTCTTCTATTCCCGTCATAAACGGTTTGACTGATTTTGAGCATCCGTGCCAGATTTTAGCTGATATAATGACTATAATGGAGCTTAATAAAATAAAAACAGTTGAAGGACTTAAAAAAATTAAAATAGTTTTTATCGGAGACAGCAACAATGTGGCAAATTCAATGCTTGCGGTTTCCGCGGTTTTAGGACTTGATTTTACTCTAGTGTGCCCGAAAGAATATGCTCCTGAAAAGGTTTTGCTAAACAAAGCTTTGGAATATACCATAAAAACTGGCGCGGAAATAAAAATTTCAAGTGATATAAATGCCGCTAAAAACGCCGACGTGCTTTATACGGATGTCTGGATTTCTATGGGAGCAGAAGCCGAGGAAAAGAAAAGAAGAAAGGCTTTCGCCTCGTATCAGATAAATGCCGAACTTCTAAAAAAGGCTTCTTCGAAATGCATAGTTTTGCATTGTCTACCCGCCGTAAGAGGAGAAGAAATTACGGCGGAAATTATGAATAAATATGAGAACAGCATTTTTACTCAGGCTGAAAACAGGATGCATATGCAAAAAGCCGTATTGCTTCATTTATTAAAGTGACAAAAGATTTTCCCGCTTGCAAAAATTTTAAATAAGGAACACATTAAATATATCAAGGCAAATAAAAGCTCTGC
Source organism: Candidatus Endomicrobium procryptotermitis (assembly GCA_031279415.1). Classification (NCBI taxonomy): domain Bacteria; kingdom Pseudomonadati; phylum Elusimicrobiota; class Endomicrobiia; order Endomicrobiales; family Endomicrobiaceae; genus Endomicrobium; species Candidatus Endomicrobium procryptotermitis. The sequence goes on from JAITIP010000036.1 coordinate 29,875, forward strand.
TTTGCCGTACGGTTTTATGCCTGCAATTCCTTTTCATAGCATGAAAAAATCAAAATATATTATTGTTTTTGTAACTGTTCCGGACAAAACAACAGCGGGCAATATCGTAAAAAACGTTTTAAAGAAAAAACTTGCCGCTTGCGTAAACATAATAAAAAATACGGAATCTTTTTACTGGTGGAAAGGTAAAATAGAACATTCCAAAGAAATTCTTCTCATAATGAAAACGGTCAAATCGAAGTTTACCATTTTAGAAAAACATATAAAAGACATCCATCCTTACGAAGTGCCCGAAATAATTTCTTCGGAAATATCCGATGCAAACAAAGATTATCTTGATTGGATAGAAAACAATGCAGGACAAGATAGCATTATATTGGAATAAACAAGGCGGTAAAGTTTTTTGTGAGCTGTGTCCTCACGAATGTATTCTTGTGCATGGGAAGTTCGGCATATGCAATGCACGACAAAATATTAAAAACGTCCTCATTTCAAAATCTTACGGAGTGATTTCTACGATAAATATCGATCCTATTGAAAAAAAGCCGCTGTATCATTTTTATCCGGGAAGCACAACATTGTCTTTCGGAAGTTTTGGCTGTAATCTGAAATGCGGTTTTTGCCAAAATTACGTAATTGCCCGCGCAAAACCATCGGAAAATATTAAGTTGTCTCCGGAAGACGCCATATATTTTGCCGTAGAAAAAAATGCAAAACTTTTATCATATACTTACAATGAACCTTTAACAAATTATGAATGGGTTCTTGAACTGGCCAAACTTGCCGCAAGAAAGAACATGCACAATATTTTAGTGACAAATGGCTATATAAAAGAAGCACCTCTTGAAAAGCTGGCTGATTATATTGCTGCTGCGAATATAGATTTAAAAGCGTATGATGACGGTTTTTACAACAGACATTGCAGTGGCACGCTTAGTCAGGTTTTAAAATCAATCGAGATTTTATATAAATTAAAAGTACATATAGAAATAACAAACCTTGTTATAGATGCCGAAAACAGTGATAGACAACATTTTCTGCAGATGCTTAACTTTATCTCAAGTTTAAGCGATGAGATACCACTTCATCTGTCAAGGTATTTTCCGAACAATAATTTTGTGCTGCCGCAAACGAGAAAAGAAACTTTAATTAATTTGTATAAAATTGCAAAAAACAAACTTAAACATGTTTATATAGGTAATTATGATGATTGCAAATATGGTTCCACATACTGTAAAAATTGTGGTTTTTGCATTATTGAAAGAAACGGATATAATATTAAAATAAATTGTAAAAATCCGGCCTTTTGTCCACAATGTATGACAAGAACTAATATAATAATATGAAAAAACAAATAATATTGGCATCTGCATCTGCAAGAAGAATCTCTTTACTGAAAGAGTGGGGATTAATTTTTGAGGTTATTCCCAGCACAATAAACGAAGACACAAAATTTGTAAGACCTTCTTATATAGTAAGAGATATTTCATATAGAAAAGGCAGCGACATAGCTTCTAAACAAAACGGCGGTTTAATTCTTGCCGCAGATACAATAGTGGTTTTAAATGGAAAAATTATTGGAAAACCAAAAGATGAAAAAGAATCCGAGACGATTATAAGGCAGTTAAACGGCAGCCTGCATAAAGTTTATACAGGAGTAACTATAATAGACAATACAACAAAAAAGAAATCTGTGTTTTACGATTGTGCTATCGTAAAAATGAAAAAGCTGCCTGAAAACAAACTCAGATATCTTTTTGGAAAACATATGGATAAGGCAGGAGCATATGCTGTTCAAGATAAAAATGATGATTTTGTAGAAAAAATATATGGCGATTATTATACGGTAGTTGGTCTTCCATATGAAAAACTTTTCAAAAAATTACTTCAATTCGGCATTAAACTCAAATCTGTTTAAAAATAGAATCGTTAGTTACTATTTTTGAATGACTTATAATGAAAAAATACCATTCGCTTAATATCATATTCACTTTATTGTGCATAAACTCTTCTCTTGTCATTTTAATGCCGTCAGCCTCAGCTGCTTCGTATTCTGAATCGCTTACTTTTATTGCAGATGCCAAAAGTAATTTTAATTTTTCCGCTGCAATTCGTTTCTTTCTCATCGTCTCATAATCTTTAGGAGACATTTTTATCGAATTAAGAAATGAATAATAAATATTTGCGTCAAACTGATTCTGAGTATTTCTAAACATCGCAGAACTTTGTATGTCATTTTTCAGCTCCGCATCTGATACTATTATTTTATAGCCAAGAGATTGCTGGTAAAACAGTTCATCTTGTACTATTGCCTGCATTGTTTTGATTTTTATTTGTTCAAGCTGCTCCGGCAGCGTTGCAGCGGATTGGTTTTCAGCATTTCTGTACATGTCTACGGAAGCCGTATATATCGAAGAAAAAAACTTTAATGTAACTTTTGTGCCGTTTATATTAACGGCCGTATCAAAATCTTTTGTCGGTCCAAAAAAATATACGCCGAAACCCATAAAAGTACCACCGATAAAGGCCACAATAGTTATGATAAAAATTTTACGCATATGTTTTCTTAAAAAATTCATCATTTTGTTTCTTCTCCGCTTTTGTCGTTGTCATCGGATTTAAACATTTGGCTTTTTCCTTCAAAAAAAGCGCCTTCTGCTATTGTCAGGATATTTGTCGAAATATCACCCAGCATTTTTGCTTTTGGAAGAATTTCTATTCCTTCAGGCGCCTTTATATTTCCTTTAACCGTTCCTCCTACCATAACTATTTCCGCGTTTATATTACCTTCAATCAAAGCTTCCGCACCCACTAAAACACCTGCCGTAGTTTCGATATTTCCCACAATTTTTCCATCGATCCTTATGGTGCGGTCGGTTTTAATATTTCCTTCAAATACAGCATTTGCACCCACAAGCGTTTCTACGCTGTCAAGCAAACTTTTTGAGTTTTTTTTCGTCATACCTGTTCCTTTCCGATTGAGTATAAAAATAGTCTGATAAATATGAGACTGGATTTACCGGCTTTCCTTTATAATGCACTTCATAATGTACATGAGACCCTGTTGCCGACCCCGTGCTTCCCATTTTTGCAATAACATCGCCCCTGCGCACATATTGTCCGGATTTAACTAACAGCTTAGCATTATGAGCATAAGCCGTTCTATAATTGTATCCGTGATCAATAACGGTTATATATCCATAACCAGACTGCCAGCCTGCAAAAATAACTTTGCCATTTGCTGTAACACATACAGGAGTGTTTTTTTCATTCGCTATATCAATCCCGGAATGGAAATCTTTTGTTTTAAAAAAAGGATTGAATCTGAAACCAAAAGGGGAAGAAATTTTACCTTCAGCTGGCCATCCCCTAGGGATAGCCATAAACAGCGACTTTTGATAATTTATATGAGACATTATTTCGCTATAGCTGCTTTGAATATAATTGTATTGTTGATTTATCTTATAAGTTTGCTCCGTAAGAAATTTGTAATCTATTTGATTTATCCTGCCAGAAAGAATCACCGACAAAGCATTTGCCTGCGCCGCTGACGGCCCGCCCTCTCCAAGATTCTGCGGTATATCTTCTTCTATAATTGACTTTTTAGAATTTAGAGAAAGAAGCGAACGAATTTTGTCATCATTATTTTGAACTCTTTCAATAAGGTTTTTTGTTTTTTCAAGCTGATTGGCAAAAAACAAAAGCCTCATCTGCATGATTTTTTTGTCGGCCTTTGTTTTGATGTAATCTATATGCTGACTGACAAGATATCCCGACCAAAGCGTAAGAGATGTCCATGATATCATAAAAATACCAAAAAATAACACAGATATACTTAATTTCAACGGTCTTATTTTGCCATGAGGAATAAGCATAATTGTTATTTTTCTTTTTAATTCTTTTCGTATTTTTGAAAAAATTTGCATATTGGAAAATGGTATCATTAAAAAAAATTGCTGTCAAGATGATTTTTGTCAACTCTCAAAAAGAATCATAAAACGATTAAAACTAAAAAAATCTTTTCAATATTTTATTAAAATGGATTGACAAAAATTTATTATAAATGTTATATTAATCTAACTAATCTTAAAATATGATGCCTTTTTTCAAAAATGAAATAAAAAAGAGAAAAAAGTGATATTTTTTAAGATATTTAATTTTATATTAAACTAAATAATTTAAATGAGGCTAATAAATATTTATGATTACAAAAAAATATGTAAGAAAACTTGTTTTATTTAGTGTTTTAAATTCATTTTTGCTAACTTTTGTTTTTTGTGATTTTGTATATGCAAAAAATGTAAAGAAGCTTGACAACATTGAAAAAATGGTTGAAAATTCAATGTTAATTGACAGCAGTTATTATGACAGTAATACTCTTATTATTCATATCCTAGATTCCCATAGCGATTATGAAGCGCAAAGAAAAATATCGGACATAATAGATTTTTACGATAAAAAAAAGCAAATAGAAAAAATATTTGTTGAAGGTGCTCCTTTGGGAAAAGTAAATTTGAATTTATTTAAAAGTATTGATGAAAATCTTAAAAAAAGTATTTTGGACAAAATGCTTTCTGAAGCGCAGATAGGAGCATGTGAGTATTATGCCTCTTATAATAATAGAGACATTCTTTTTGGTATGGAGGACAATGATTTATATAATAAAAACCTGAGACTTATACAAAATATGTTATCGTTATACAAAGAGAGTGAAGCTTTTTTTAAAAATATTTCTGAAAAAATTGAAGTGTTAAAAAAAATTCATATGTCTGGTTCTTTTTTTGATATTGATAAGGCAATTGAAGAAGAAAATATAAATTCATATTCAAAAATAAAGGCATTTTTAAAAAAGGACGACAGTTTTGACGAAACTTTATATAAAGATTTTTTTACTTATTTATATTCAAAAGAACAAAGAGAAAAAATCGATTATAAGTCCGCCATTAAAGAAATATCCTCTTTAAACAAGTATTTAAACTCAAAAATGTCTTACGGTAAATATATGAGAGTCAGCGATTTAATTTCCAATTCCGATGATAAAAACTCCTTAGCCGAAGCTTATAAAATAATAACTAAAAACGCTCCTGATGCCGAAAAATTTTTTCCACTAATAATGGAGATTTTCAGAATAAATTATGTCAACCTTAATTTGAATCCTTATGACGTTTACTTACAAAAACAATCGTTAAAGAAGCACATTGTCGAACGATTTGCTTCCAAAGAAGAAAAAGATATTATGTATCTTGCAGACATGGTCGAATCGCTAAAACAGATATATTCGCTCGGCATAACAAGAACAGATTTGCTTAATTTTATAAATACTAGAAACAATATCAAAGAAATAAGCGCAAAATACATGAATATAGCTGAAAGCAATACTCTTGTATATTTAGCGGAAAATAAAATTACCGACCTTATATATTTTAATAATCTTCAAAGAGATTTGATTTTTTTCAATGCAGTTAAAGATGCAATAAATTCTGAGAAAAGCGGAAAAATAGGAAGCGCCGGCATATCAGGTATAAATGATTTTTCTAATGTTTTTGTAGTTGTTACAGGCGGGTTTCATTTGGAATTTACGGATTTTTTAAGAAAAAATAAAATATCATATTTAAGTATAGCCCCCAAAATCGAAAAAAAATCCGATAGAACGCAGTATTTAGATGCGATTAATTTTCCGGGAAGAATCGGCAGCAAAAATATTACCTTTGAGCATTCTGCCTTTGCTCCGCCTCTTTTAAATGCCGTAACTAGTAATGAGAATGAACCTTTGAAAGGGAAAATAATAAAAAATATAATACAGGCTTGGGTTTCGACCGCACAAGAATCGGGAGTATCTAAAGAAGATGTTTATGCGGATATGCTCGATTGGCTCATAAAAAATGGAATAAGCGAGAGCGATATAAAAAATATAGAAGAACTTTCTTTTCTGGCGGCAATGCTGCAAGAGCAAAGGATAAAGGCAGAAGAAAAAAATGTCGAAAAACAAGAACCGCAGACAAAAGCTCCCAACATAAGCGAAACAAATGCCAAGCCTGAAAAAAAATCGATTTTTACAAAAATAAAAGGAAATCTTAAAGCTAAATTTCTCAGATGGAATTTTCCTGAGATTGCCGCAGCTAATGCTGTTTTTAAATCCGCGAAATCATATCAGGAGTTAGTGAATATAATCAGAAATCTTAAAAAAGTGAATACCATTGAATTTGATATAAAGCGCGAAGGATCAGACTTTTATATTGAATGCAGCAAAGGTTTTAAGGTTTCAATAGATGAAGCGCTTAATATAGTTGAGAAATTCGCAAAAAAGAAAAGTAAAACCAATATTATATTAAACTTTGATAAAAGCATTGACAGTGACTCCGGCAGGATTCTCGGATTTACGCTTAAAATAAAGAATAAATTCATAATAATCAGCAGTAATAAAGAGTTTGCAGCTTCTGTCGATTCAGCCGTATACAAAAATGTAAGCATGGTTTACAAGATGCCTTCTGGTCTAAGCGCAGAGGATGCTCTTGAAGAAATAGAAAATATCACGGCAGCGGGTATTTTTGGATTGCATATCGATAAAAGTATTTTTGATTCGGTAGGTGTATACCTGTTTTCCATAAAACATCACGGCAAATATCTTGATCTGTATATTCAGGACGGAAAGGTCGATGAGCAATACAGTGATTTTATATTTGAGGGCAGAGGCAAAACTATTCTGATATCTTCTGAACCCGCAACACATCTGGAACAAAAGAAAAGATCTCTGGCAGCACACAGAAATATTTCAGCAGCACTTTTTATACATCTTGTTGTAGGTTTTGAATTTTTTGCTTCTTTCAGGAATGTGTATATTACTAAAGAACTAGGGTATGAAGCGTCATATTTAAGCATTATATTGGGATTATGTGCTTTACTTGCTGTTATGGGATCTCTTATATCAAATTATCTAAGCAATTTATTCGGAAAGCGAAATGTTCTTATGGGCAACCTGTTTTTACATTGTGCGGGCGATGCTCTTTTACTTTTTGCGGGTGGGTCTCCTATATTACTCGGTTTTGCGTTGGGTGTTCCTGCCATGGCTGCTGCAGGAATAGGTGCTCTTTTTATACCATTTTTATATTCTTCACTTAAAACTATAGGAAAAGAAGATAATTTTGAATCGGTTTATGGGAAAATAAGGAGCAAATTTTGGATAGGATTTGCGATTTCAGTACTTTTGGGTAGTTTGCTTGCAGAAGTTGTAACTATGACTTTTGTAATTGCTATGTCAAGTATTTTAATAACATTTTTGAGTATTTATTCACTTATAATGACAAAATCCATTGCAGACAATAGGCAGGAAGAGAAAACTAAAGAAGAGAAACAGTTTTCTAATTTAAAAGAAAGTAAAAAGATATGGAATGCCGTCAAAACCGTGCTTACAACAAAAAATCTGAATACTATGGTTATAATCAACTTTATAATTGACAGTGGATTATTTGTTTTTCTTGATTTAGGTATGCAGCTTATGCTCCACAATGAGGGTAACGGTTTGAGAACACTAGCTATTGGCATTGTAGTTTTTTCTGCAAGCTTAATGCAAAGCGTGGCAAGCAAGTTTGTCAGTAAAGTTTCATCATTTGTAAATAATTATTCTAGAAGAATAGTATATTTTACTTCTCTAACGGCACTTGTGGCTGGTTTCTTAGTATTTCATAATTTCTTTTTCTTAATAGCGTTTTATCTGCTTGCAAGTTTCTGGCAGGGCACATCATCCGTAGTTGAACCTGCTAAAGTAGAAAAAACATTATCTGATAATATCAGCCCCTACTGGTTTTCTGCAAAAATAGTTATAAATAGCGTGCTTGCCGCAGTGGTTGAATTAATTATTGCTTTATTGCTGTTTAACAACTTCGCCTATGCTACAATATTAATGCTTATGATGGCGGCAATAACGGTGTTTTCTGCAATTTTAAGCTCCTCATTTAGTAAACGGAAAAATCAAAAAGACTTTAACGAACTTCCTAATATTATGCTTACAAACAGAATGCTAAGCGCTGCATAGAATATGCGATTATTGAAAAATATCAACCGCCGCTTTATTATTTTATTCCAACAGTTTCTTAAAAACTAAAATCTCCAAATTAATGCTGCCTCTCAAAAATACAATAATATCTTCCCCATAAAACTTTCAAGTTACCCGAATATGCAAAACTTTTTGCTAGTGACAAAAACCGGTGTCGTATTGGATATGAAGAAAGCTCAGTCACAACTGTACATTCTTATGGGGTTTTAAAAGAAACTGCCTATTGTGGTATTTAAGCTTTTTTTTGATGATCCCGGCAATTTATCAAAGCCGCGGCATAAAGATTAGCAGAAGTTTGGCAAAGGCAAAGAACTGCCTTTTCAAATTCCTATCAAGATTGAGTGAGAGACTTACCAAGCCATTCCTCATTATTGCTCAGCTTTAGCTTTCACTACTGACGGTCCACAGTTTTACCTTTTGTTGCCACAGATTACAGACTGTTAAATCAAAAAAGGAAGGAACTTTTCAGGGGTAGAGAAAAGCTCCTTCCTTTGTTTTACTGATGGGACAAAAGTCCCTTTTTATATATACGGGGGGACGTATATTCTGTTTTATACTTCCTTTAAAACTTAAAAACCTATCTGCGTTCTTATGCCGAATGTAAAAATGTCATCTTCTGTAATATTTCCGCCTGCGGGTTTTATGACATATTGTAAAATAGGCGTTAAGGCGATGTTTTCAGTAAGCGCAAGTTTATAATAGAGTTCAGCTTGTGTTTCGGCATCTTCTTTACGATTGTTTATACTTGCATAATCTTTTGAAATCAAATTTTGGCCTACGGCTATTCCAACTGCGTCATCGTTTCTCTGCCAAAGCGAACCATTAAATCCGGCTCCAAAACTCCATGTATGAGAAAGAGGATTGTCATCATCAGCTATTTTAGGATTTTTATAACCATATCTGGCAAACAATGCTATGGATTCCGTTATCTGTTGATCCACGCTTAAAGCAAAACCAAAAACACTTTCATCTCTGGAGTCTACATTGCTTAACCAATATGTCAAACGATAATTCCCGGTTTCTCCGACTTTAAATCCCGCTTCAACAATGTTAAAACCTGCGGTATCTATATTGTTAAACTCTATTGAATCCTGATTAAAATAAGCATAAGTTAAACTCAAAAACTCGACCGGAGAATAAGAAACGCTCAAACCTAAAGAATAGTCAGGGAAAAGTATAGTGGAATTATTGACAAACATTGAGGTTAAGAACTGTTCGGTCTCATCGTTGGCAACTTCGTTTCCGTCAAAATATCCGGTAGGATCTAATCTTCCGAAAGTTATTGTCAACTTATTATCGAACAAAGCCTGTTCATACCAAAATTCCGCTATTGAAAAAATACTTAAAGTTGTGCCTGCATCTCCATTTAAAGGACTGTATAGCGACAGTTTATCATTTAATCCTTCCCCTATTGCGCCTTCAAGATGTAAGAAAGCCGTTCCTCCATTAGAAAACTCTTTGCTGAACTCCAAATCCACACTCAAAGAACCGTCAATTCTCCCTTTATCCGAACCATCATTTGCTTTTGAAACGCCCTGCAAAACAAATGTGGCGCCAGCATTAGTTTGAATTCCTAAAGCGTCAGAGACACTACCACTTTTTAATTTTGCTACGTCTTCTTTAAGAAGAGCTAACTCTTCTTCAACTGTCAAGGCAAAAGCGTTGCTTCCAAAAAATAAACATACTGCCATTGCTACTGCTGCGATACTTCTCTTCATTATCAAACCCTCCTATGTGTATTATTTTTAGACTATCAATTAATTGTACAAAATAAATATCTATTTTGTTAACTCGACTACATTTATTTAAAAAGCTATAAATTTAATGAGAATTAAATTTAGATAATAAAGTCTTCTTAAAAATTATTATAGTTTAAACTAACTCTTTTAAATAATTAAAAATAAATCTCCAGCAAAGAGTTAAAATCATAACTTATTTTTTCAAAACAATATTTTATTGATTAAACTTTTTATCTTTTTTTGATAAAACATTCTCTCAAAAACAATATGAAAAGAGCAGTTTGTTAGATTAATATAACATTTTATTTTTTTAATGTCAATACCTAATTTTTACTTGTGTCAACACAAAAATAAAAAGATACTGAAAAGAAAAAGATTGTTCCCTGTTGTCGGTAATCCTGCTGAACATGCTTCTAGTGGATATGTGCTTGGTATTTCTATCAGAAGTCAACAAGTAATATATCAATATTGTGAAAAAGAAAAAGATGAAAGTATCAAAAAAGCTTTAAAAATTAAAAAAATAAAAAGGATGAATTTGCCCATGCTATTGGTAAAATATCGACCATCTGGAACGTATATCGCAAGCATTGAAAGAAAAGGGAGTTAAAGCGAAAAGCGTTTTTATAATATCTATTCAAAAGACGACCCTGTTTTATACCATCAATATCAATTTGATATGGATAGCAAATATTCCAAAAAAACGTTTAAAGAACTTTTAGATTTTCTTCAGGCAGATGATTAATTTTAACTTTCAATGACAATTTTCAACAATTCAAAAATTGTAAAAGCATACATTTATACAGAATAAAAATCTTTACTTATCAGCAGATTGATTAGATGTAGTATTTTTTAAAGGGCATAAAGTATATATCAAGTTAGGGAAAAAACTAAAATCCTTCTTCTTCGATTGTAAGATCAATCCTTTTTGAATCTGGAATAATCTGATCATAATATTGTTTTGGGGCCGTGCCTTTTATAAAAGCTTCCAAAAATGCGCCTGGCGTTTTGCTAAGCGCTAAAAGTCCAGTTTGCGGATCTATTAAAGCCCAGTCTATATTGTCCGGTTGGCTGAAATCGACTATAGGTTTTCCCTCAAGAGCTTCTTTCATAAATTTTGTCCAAATCGGACATGCTAAATTTCCTCCGGTAACTCTGTCGCCTAAAGATATGGTTCTGTCGTCATATCCTACCCACACCCCAGCTGCAAGCTGCGGAGTGTAACCTATAAACCAAACGTCGCTGCCTTCGTTTGTAGTTCCTGTTTTTCCTGCGCAGGGTCTGTTAAGATATTTTGCATACCAGCCGCTGCCCCTTTCGACAACGGATTTTAGCATGTTTGTCATAACAAAACATATTTGCGGAGGTAAAATTTCTTTTTGTTTGGGAAGATTTTGCTCTAAAATTCTTCCGTCTTTATCAGTTATTTTTGTGATAACATAAGGAGTCGTTTTAACGCCTCCGGAGGCGAATGTGGAATAAGCCGAAACCATTTCCTGTAAAGTTACGTCGCTTGAACCCAGCGCCAAAGCAAAAGAATTTGAAAGTGGAGTGCTGATACCGAGCTTTTTTGCCGACTGTATCACTTTTCTCGGTGTAATCTGCATTATTGTCTCTATGGCGCATGTGTTTATGGATAAAGCTAGAGCCGTTCTCAAAGAAACAGGACCTCTGTATTTGCCGCCGTAATTTACTGGTGTCCATATTTTTTGAGTGTCAATTAAGTCCTCTTCCGAAATTTCTTCTGCAATGCTTTCAAGGGTTTTTATATCTCTTGAAACCAAATCCCAATTGGCGCCGTTGTAAACAAACACCATTTGTTCATCGTTAAGAAGTGTTGCGGTGGTAAGTCCAGCTTCTATTGCGGCAAGGTAAACGAAAGGTTTAAAAGCCGAGCCGGGCTGACGTTTTGCTTGAATTGCCCTGTTAAACTGCGTTTCTTTAAAACTTCTGCCACCAACCATTGCTCTGATTGCTCCTGTTTTTATGTCCATTGCTATCAACGCGCCCTGTACTTTTACTGGTTCTTTTCCTGCATTTTCAAAAACTTTGGCTTTTTCTGCATCAAATTTTTCAAGTTCATTTTCCAAAGCTTTTTCTGCCGCCGTTTGTACAGCTATATCAAGAGTCGTATATATCGAAAGTCCAGCTTTAAACAAAACATTTGTTCCGTATTTAGGTTCAAGCATTATTCTTAGAAATTCTACAAAATAATGCCCTGATTCCTCTTTGAGCCTATCTTCTTTTATCGGAAGAGGCACTTCAAGAGCTTCCTGTTCCTGTTGTGGAGTTATATATCCGAGCTGTCTCATTTTTGCCAGTACAAGATTTCTTCTTATTAAAGAAGCTTCTGCTTTTTTGAAAGGATTATAATAGTTAGGCGATTTTGGTATTGCCGCAAGAGTTGCGCATTCGGCAAGATTTAAATCTTCGACGTTTTTATTGAAGTAAACTTTTGCAGCCGACTGCGCCCCATAAGCGCCGCTGCCGAAATAAATTTGATTTATATAAAACTGTAAAATTTCATCTTTTGAATAATCTTTTTCAAGCTGTATGGTAAGCAAGAGTTCTTTGATTTTGCGCTTTAAAGTTTTTTCTGGAGTTAAAAATATTGTTTTTGCAAGCTGCTGAGTTATAGTGGAACCGCCTTCAGCAACTTTTCTTCTCAGCACTATTCTCGAAAAAGCGCGAATAATTCCTTTTGCCGATACGCCCCAATGCTGAAAAAAGGCATTGTCTTCTATAGAGATAAAGGCATTTTGCAAATCTATTGGAATTTCATTGATCGGTACCAACATTCTTCTTTCCGTAAAAAGTTCAGCTATCAAATTATCATCTTTATCATAGATCTTTGTAGATAGATTAGGAGTGTAATTTTCCAACTGGCTTATGGAAGGCAAGTCTTCGGTCATTTTTTCTAAAATTTTACCACTGACAATAATACATAATGGAACTGCCGTGAGAAAAAAATAAAAAATTATTTTTAAAAAAGTATTTTTAAAATTCATTTAGCACTCCGCTTTTCACATATATAAAAGTGATTATATTTTAAATTAAACACTGTGTCAAAATATAGACGGTGGATTTCAATAAAAATACTGCAAAAAAAACATAATAAGGCTATAATATGTAAACACTTTTTGATTGAAGCATGGAGGTTTTATGCCAAGGTTGTCGCAATACATTTTTATACATCAAAATGAACAACCAGTGCTTACTATAGAAGCAAGAACTTCACTTAAAGACCTGCGAAAAGTTGTTTCAGTAAACAGACTGAAAATTGCCGAATATCTTTCAAAAAAGAATGTGGCTTTTACAGATATTCCTTTTGTTGCATACCATAATTCCGATATTAATAATCTTGAAATAGAAATATGTTTTCCTATAAATAAGCATATTTCAGGAAAAGGAGATATAAAGTTTTCCATAATTCCCGAAGGGGAAATCGTTTTTTGCTTAATTCAGGGAGGTCATCTTGAAAGAAAGCATTTATATGAAGAGATGGCTCAATGGTTTGCTGACAATAAGCTTAAACATGGAAGTAGTACATATGAATATTTTTATCCATCTGAAGACACTTCCGATGATAAAACTCTGGTAAAGATTGCTATTGGCGTGATAAACGGACCTTATTCGCAGAAGAAATTAAAATGGATAGAGGATTTTAAAAAATTCCGATAGAAAATTGATTCATCTGTGCCACTGAGATTTCGTCAATAATATTTTGAATTTCTCTTTTTGTGCGCTGTATGCGTCTTCGTCTATAAGGTTTTGTCTTAATTTATACTTGTATTGTGCGTCGGGAAAATATTTGTCGTTAAATTGTTTTAGTTTTTCTATTAAAGTATTTTTAAAATTTAGAACTAAGGTAACAGCGCTTGTCAGTCATCTCATTTCGTTATTGCAAGGGCAGTCCTTATTTGTTATAATTCTTAAAATATTTCAAAATGGAAGGGTCGCATAGCTGGTCTAGTGCGGTGGTTTGCTAAACCGCTGTACGGATGAAAGTCCGTACCGAGGGTTCGAATCCCTCCCCTTCCGCATCCCAGTTTTTTCTGTTTTAAATATTTCCCAACGTGAAAAACTCACGTTGGTGTTTTTTTATTTCCCGAACTGAGCGAGTGCAAAAAAACCATATATTTTCAGCCAAAACCAAGTCAGACATTCTCTGTTTGCATAGAATATGATATCCTAGTCTTCTGCCTTTCCATTATTCTCGGCCTTCGGTTCCCTGTTTCTCAGTTTTTGTCTCTGATAATTTTTACCGCTTCCACCATGTTTTTTAATGCTGGTTTTACTTCTTCCCATTTTCTTGTTTTTAGTCCACAGTCCGGATTTATCCAGAGACGTTGGACAGGTATGATTTCTTTTAACTTTCTTATTTGATCTGCAAATTCTTCAACCTGCGGAATTCTAGGCGAATGGATATCGTAAACGCCGGGTCCTATTTCATTTTTGTATCCAACCTGCTTAAATGCATTTAATAATTCATTTCCGCTTCTTGTCGTTTCTATCGTTAAAACATCTGCATCCATCGCTTCTATTGTTTTTACTATTTCATTGAACTCGCTGTAACACATATGCGTGTGTATCTGCGTTTCTTTTTTTGCAGTACTTACGGCCAGCTTGAAATTTTCAACTGCCCATTTTTCATATTCAGCTATGTTTTCTTTTCGTATCGGATAGCCTTCTTTAAATGCAGCTTCATCAACTTGAATTATTTTTATTCCTGCCTGCTGCAAATCGTTTATTTCATCACTTAATGCCAACGCTATTTGTTTTGACACTTCATTTCTTGGCTTGTCGTCTCTTACAAAAGACCAGTTTAAAATCGTAACAGGCCCTGTTAGCATGCCTTTCATCGCTTTTTTTGTTTTGCTTTGCGCATACGTTATCCATTTTACCGTCATCGGCTGCGGCCGAGAAATATCTCCGTAAATGATAGGCGGTTTTACACATCTTGAACCGTAACTTTGTACCCATGCATTTGTCGTAAAATGAAAACCTTTAAGCATTTCTCCGAAATACTCCACCATATCGTTTCTTTCAGGTTCGCCATGCACTAAAACGTCTAAACCCGTTTCATCCTGAAAAGCTACACAGTTATCAATATATTTTTTTATTCCTGACTCGTATTCTTCAAGACAAATATTTCCTTTCTTATATTCTTTTCTGATACTACGTATGTCGTCTGTTTGCGGATAACTGCCAATGGTTGTTGTCGGAAGAAGCGGAAGGTTTAAATTTTTCTTTTGCAGCGGGTTTCTTTCTTTGAAATTTCCCCCGCGTTCAAACTTTTGAATATTTTTAACACGTGTTTGAACGGAAATATCATTAATTTTACAAGAAGTTTTCTTTTCTTCTATCGCAGCGCGGCTTTGTGCAAGAAAAATTTCTTCCTGTTCGGATAAAGAATCTTTGTGAAACAGTTTTGCAATAAGCACTGTTTCTTTTACTTTTTCGTAAGCAAAACTCAGCCAGCGTTTTATATCGCTGTCAGGCTCGTTTTCCAGTGCATACGGAACATGAAGAAGGGAGCAGCTTGTAGAGATGATAATATCCTGATGAGGCACGTTTTCGGCAATTTTATCTAACAATTTTACACTTTTGTCTATATCGTTAATCCAAACATTTCTACCGTCAACAACTCCCGCTATAAGTTTTTTTGAATTTAATTTCTTTAATGCTTGCAAATTCTTTTTGCCATAGACAAAATCAAGCGCCACAGCCCATATTCCCGTCTCTGTAAGAATTTCAACCGCTTCAGTAGAATGTTCAAAATATGAAGTCACTATGATTTTAATTTTATCACTGACGCATGAAAGCGAAGTGTATGCGGTTTTTAAAAGTGTTAATTCAAGATTTGTAGTATCTTTTACTAAAAGGGGCTCTTCAAATTGAACATATACTATATCATCAAGCTTTGAAATTTCAGACAGCAGTTCTTTATATATGGAAAGAATTTTATCGAAATATGCATTATATACGTTTCCTTCTTTATTTTTTGACAATCCTAAAAACGTTACGGGTCCTATAATATTTATTTTAGGTGTTACAGCAGCCTTTTTCGCTTCTTTATATTCCGATATGATTTTTAAAGCGTTGAGCATGGGTTTCATATTGCCATTTAATTCTGGAACGATATAATGGTAATTTGTATTAAACCATTTAGTCATTTCAAGGGCAGTTGCTTTATCGTTTCCACGCGCCATGGCAAAATAACGATCAAGGTCGTTTTCAATAACCTTAAATCTTTCTGATACCGCGTTTAACATTACGGCGGTGTCAAGCATATTGTCATATAAACTAAAATCGTTTACGCTGATAAGATCAATTCCGCAGTTTTTTTGGTAAAGCAGGCTTTTTTGGCGTATTTGTGAGGCGGTTTTATGCAGCTGTTCGGCCTTAATTGCTCCTGACCAATAACTTTCTAAAGCTTTTTTTAATTCTCTTTTTTCACCAATTCTCGGAAAACCAGTGATGAGTGTCTTAATTGACATAATTTTCTCCTTTTGTTTGCGCGACAAAATTTATTGATTGTTATCATGGCATTCGGACTTAGAGCTTATCGTTAAGATTTCTCCATACCGCAGCGCGACTGTGCCTGATTTTCACAGGACTTCCCCATTTTAGCGATAACATAAAAAAACTTTTTCCTCCCTAAGATGAAAATTACCCCTTATTTTTATACATTAAAAGAGCTTAGCGTTTTTTTGTCCCGCTTTATGTGCGGCTGGACTATGTGTCGCGATGGAAAAACAAGCTCTTCTATTATTTGTAAGTCCAATTTGCATAAAAGTTCTTCGTCAAAAGTAGTTCTGAAAAGATGAGGAACTTTTGAGTTTTTTATTATGAATATTGAATTTTCGATTTTTTTTATATCACCTTTATAGAAAAGATTATATTTTTCCAAAGGAGATTTGATGTCCATAGCTATAAAATTTATCAGATTTTCTTTTATGAGTTCTTCTAAAATCTGCGGATTTGTGCCATTTGTGTCCAGTTTTACAGCATATCTATAACTTTTAATCTTTCTTATGAAATCTTTTAAATCTTTTTGAACTGTGGGCTCACCGCCTGTTATTACAACAGCTTGCAGCAAACGCTGTCTTTTTTCTAAAAATGAGAAAATCTCAGCTACATTTAAAACTTGTTCAAACATGTCCTTATATACAAGCTGCGGATTGTGACAATAAGGGCAAAACATATTGCAGCCTTGCGTAAAAATTATCGCTGCTGTTTTTTCAGGATACTCTATTAAAGATAATTTTTGAAGGCCGCCTATATTCATTGAAATTTTTTCCTTCTGCCAAAAACATATAAATTTTTGCCGCTCAGACAATATTTTGTTTGAGCGGCAAAGTAAAAATCTGCCTGCTCCATCAGTATCTAGGCAAAATATGAGTTACTTGCAAGGGCAGTAATGTTTGCGGATTTTAAATTCTTCTTTTTTACCTTCGTTCCACAAAGTTACTGGTCGTAAATATCCTACAACTCTTGAGTAAACTTCGCATTTTGTGCCTTCAATGTTTGCTTTTTGCGTTTTCAGTTCTGAAAGCTTTTGTGTAATTTCATTTTTTGTCATGCCGCCTCCTTTTTATTGTTATCAGCTGTTAACTATTAACTGCTGTTCCAACATTTCTATTTGTTTGTTTATGGCCTCTATTCTTTCCTGTTTGCACTTCGGACATTGTGCATGTTCGCCTTCAAGGTATCCGCATACAGGACATACACTAAAAGTCGGCGTTATGGAAAAATACGGCAAACTATAATTTTCACAGACAGTTTTTATGAATTCTTTTAAGCTGCCCGTATCTTTTATTCTTTCGCCCATAAATATATGGATAACCGTTCCTCCTGTATATTTTGTCTGCATTGAATCCTGTAAATCCAGATTTTCAAAAATATCATCTGTATAATTTACTGGAAGCTGACTGGAATTTGTGTAAAATGGCGTGCTTCCGTTCTCGTTTGCGGAAATTATTTCTGGATATTTCTGTTTATCAATCTTTGCAAGTCTATAAGACGTGCCTTCTGCGGGAGTAGCTTCAAGATTATAATTGTTTCCAGTTTCCTGCTGGTATATGATTAGTGTATCTCTTATGAAATCCAAAACTTTTTCGCCGAAAGCTTTGCCTTTTGGACTCCCAACGCCCTGACCGAAAAGGTTTAGACATGCCTCATTCAAACCGACAATTCCAATAGTTGAAAAATGGTTTTTCCAATATTCCCCAAAACGTTCTTTTACGCTTCTTAGATAAAAACTCATATAAGGGTAAAGGCTTCCGGATGTAAATTTTTCAAGAACTTTTCTTTTTATCTCAAGACTTTCTTTGGCGATGTCCATGTTCTTTTTTAATATTTCAATAAAATCGGTTTCGTTCTTGGCAAGATAACCTATCCTTGGCAAGTTTATCGTAACAACGCCAATCGAACCCGTAAGAGGGGCAGCTCCGAATAACCCGCCCCCGCGTTTTTGCAATTCACGGTTGTCTATGCGCAGACGGCAACACATGCTTCTTGCATCTTCTGGTTTCATGTCAGAATTTATGAAATTTGCAAAATAAGGTATGCCATATTTTGCAGTGATATCCCACAATGCGCTTATGTTTTTATTGTTCCAATCGAACTCTTTTGTAATATTATAAGTAGGTATTGGAAATGTGAAAACTCTTCCCTTAGCATCGCCGTCAAGCATGAGTTCCAAGAAAGCCTGATTTAACATGTCCATCTCTTTTTGAAATTCGCCGTAAGTCTTGTCCATACGATTGCCGCCTATTATCGCGGGTTCACTCTTATAGTACGGTGCTACGGTCAAATCCATAGTCAAATTCGTAAAAGGTGTTTGAAATCCTACCCTTGTGGGAACGTTTACGTTAAACAAAAATTCTTGTAAAGCCTGTTTTATTTCGTTGTAAGACAATTTGTCATAATAAATGAAAGGTGCAAGCAAAGTGTCAAAATTTGAAAAAGCCTGCGCTCCTGCACTTTCTCCCTGAAGGGTATAGAAAAAATTTACTATCTGCCCTAAAGCCGTACGGAAATGTTTTGCCGGCTTTGCCTCAGCTTTGCCTAAAGCGCCTTTAAAGCCGCTGAGAAGCAAATCCTGTAAATCCCAGCCAACGCAATATGCACCAAGAAGACCCAAATCATGAAGATGCAAATCTCCTCCACTGTGCGCTTTGCGGACGCTTTCGGGATAAATTTTGTTCAGCCAGTAAACTTTGCTGACTTCAGAAGAAATATAGTTGTTTAGCCCTTGCAACGAATACGACATATTGCTGTTTTCATTTACCTGCCAATCTATCTTTTTGAGATACTGTTCCACAAGGTCAACGTTGAAAGCAGATGTTATTTCTCTTATTTTATTGTGTTGGTCGCGATAAAGAATATATGCTTTTGCAGTTTTTTTATAAACCGAAGAAAGTAAAACCTCTTCTACTATATCCTGAATTTCTTCAACCGTAGGTTTTCTGTCTTCTATTGTGTCCTGCAAAAGAGATAATGCTTTAAGCGTAAGTTTGTCTGCAACATCTGCACCAAACTCGCCTGTTGCCTGTCCTGCTTTTGCTATGGCTGCCGCTATTTTTTTAGGGTTAAACGGTTCTATCATGGCATTTCTTTTTACTATTGCACTAAAAAACTCTGCATTTTCCATTATTTTCTCCTATAGAACAAAAAACTCATTCCTTATATATTAAAGAATGAGGCTGTACCCTGGTTTCATGACCTCAAATAACAAATTAAGCTACTGTCCGCGGCAACTTAATATTATTTGCCTGTTTTCAGGCAGCTTTTTTGGCAGGTCTTCTGGCTTGGGAATAATAAATGCCGTACAAAACTCAAACATTTAATCTACTTGCCGCGCCTTCCCACCCACAACCGAATTGGGCAGTGGCTAAATCTGCGGCTTTTGTTTTCCCCTTACAGCATCGGGAATGCTTCCGATTTTCACGGAATTTCCTATTAGGTTACGCAATAAAACCCTGCGAAACACCAAAAAAGCAAAAATCTATATATTGTGTTTTAAAATCTAGATGACACAACTAATGCTATATTATTAAAATAAAAATGTCAATTACTTGTAATATCACACAAGCACTTTGAGCGACCTTCTGTGCGCCATCTTGTAAAATTTACTGCAATATGCATTTGATATTTTTCATGTTTTTGGTGGCAGTCAAGTTTCTATTTATTGATTTCTAATTAAATTTTTGATAAAAAACACTAAGTGAAATGAGTGTAACGTTTTTGTCAGGTATTTCGGGATCTGCTAAAGCCCATTTTTTGTTTAAATGCTTATCTGAAAGGTATGTCCAAAATTCGGATTTGCGCGCTTTTTTATTTGTCAAAGACGATGAACTTGACTCTTTTTACGATGATTTGAACGTTTTTTTCCAAAAAGATTATAAAGAATTTCCCATCATACTCTTTCCTTCCGATGATGCTCAGCAGAGAACTTTTGCCATTGATAAAATACAAAATCTTAAGAGTTTCATTATATGTGCCGGAGACATATCATATAACCTTCCTGTTGCCGCTCCCGGAGATGACAGAGGAATAGTTTTTAAACATGGACAGAAACATAAATTTGAGGAATTGATTTGTTCGATTGTCAGTTTAGGCTATACAAGAACGAGTTTTGTCGAAGACCGTTTGCAATTTTCCATAAGAGGTGACATAATAGACATTTGGCCTGCGGCAAATATCTACCCCGTCAGAATTCTTTTTGAATACGATACTATTGAGGCTTTAAGAATTTTTGACCCAGCAAGCCAGCTTTCAAATACTTTTATCGACAAAATAAAAGTATTGCCGCTCAATCTGCAAAATGATACCGCTTTAATTAAAGATTATTTTGACGATAAATCCATGCTTTATTTCGATTACACAGTGGAAAAGGAAGAGGAGTTGGTTTCTAAAAAATATGAACTTTTTGTAAATGCACCATTAAATAAAAAATCCGAATATCAAGGTTATAAAAGTTTTACTGGTTTTCATGGAGACATAAAATTTTTCATAAATTCGCTTGAAAATTTTGCACGTAACAGCGTAAACATAAAGATATACTGCGCTAATGATGGAGAAAGGGAAAGAATTCATGACCTTTTTTATGAAAACGGCTGGAAATACGAAGTGCCTGAATTTTTGTATGGAAATTTGTCACAGGGATTTTATCTTGAAAAAGAAAACTTTGCATGCCTGTCCAGCCGCGAAATGTTATATAAAAAGAAACCCATAAGTTTTCCGAAAGTTCAGGGAGGAAGGAGACTTGAAGGAATATGGGAAATTTCTGCTGGAGATTATGTCGTGCACGAAAAATATGGTATTGGCCGCTATATCGGGTTGAAAACGATTTCACGCGAAGATAAAACGTCGGAATATCTGTGCATAGAGTACAGAAAAGGCGACAAACTTTACGTTCCTCCCGAAGAAATTAAAACCGTAAAAAAATATATAGGCGTCGAAGGTGTAAAACCGAAACTTTATTCTATGGATACGGGTGCATGGGAAAGAATAAAGTCGCGCGCCAGGGAAGCGGCGGCAGAGTTCGCAAAAGAGCTTTTGAAACTTTACACGGAAAGAAGCAAAGTTAAAAGGCAGCCTTTAAGCCGCGAAACAACTTGGGAGAAAGAATTGGAAGACGCTTTTCCATATGAAGAAACTCCTGACCAGCTTAAAGCCATCGAAGATGTAAAAAGTGATTTTTTAAAACCTTATCCAATGGAAAGACTGATATGCGGTGATGTCGGTTATGGTAAAACTGAGATTGCCGTAAGAGCGACATTCAAAATCGTGCAGGATGGCATGCAGGCGGCAGTTCTTGTACCTACTACGGTTTTGGCGCAGCAGCATTTCAACACTTTCTATAACAGGCTTTCTCCTTTCCCGACAAAAATTGTGGTGTTAAGCCGCTTTCAGAGCAAAGCGCAGCAGAAAAAAACTGTCGAAGAAATTGCTCAGGGAAGAGTCGATATAGTTATCGGTACGCACAGACTTCTTCAAAAAGACATTAAATTTAAAAATCTCGGAATGCTGATTGTCGATGAAGAGCATAGATTTGGAGTAAAACAAAAAGAAAAGATAAAATCTATAAAGAAAAATATAGATATGCTGATGTTGAGCGCCACACCTATCCCACGCACATTGTCTTCCTCGCTTTCAGGGTTCAGGGATTTGTCGCTTATTGAAACGCCTCCTTTTGGAAGGCTTCCGATAGAAACTTCTCTTTCGGAATATGACGAAAATATGATAAAAACGATAATCGGCGCCGAACTTTCAAGAAACGGGCAGGTTTTTTATGTTTACAATAAAGTTGAAACGATTCTTGCTAAAGCTTCAGAGATTAAAAGACTTGTCCCAGACATCAAACTCGGAGTTATACACGGACAGATGAAGACTGCGGATATCGAAGAAATAATGTGGAGATTTACAAATGCCGAGCTTGACGTTTTGCTTGCGACGACTATTATTGAGTCCGGTTTGGACATTCCTTCAGTAAACACGATGATAGTCGAAGAAGCTGAAAATTTCGGTTTGTCCCAGCTTTACCAACTGCGCGGCAGAATTGGCAGAGATAAAAGAAAAGCATATTGCTATCTTTTTTATAAAGACAAACATTTAAGCGATGAAGCGGTTAAAAGGCTTGAAGCGATGAAAGAGTTCAGCGAACTAGGGTCAGGCTTCAGGCTTGCACTTAAAGATCTGGAAATAAGAGGTGCAGGCGGGATACTCAGTGCTAATCAGCATGGATTTGTCAGGGATATAGGCTACGATATGTTTGCAAAGCTCCTTGAAGAAGAAGGCAAAAAAATAAAAGGCAAAACAGTTGAACGAGAAAAAGATCTCGTATGTGAAATAGATTTACAAATTTCAGCTTTGATACCCGACATTTATATAGAAAATGACGATATAAGAATTTTATTTTACAGAAAACTTTCCAATGCAAAGAAAGCCGAAGACATAGAAAATGTTAAAAACGAACTGACAGACCGTTTCGGGAAGATTCCACAGGAAACACAGAAACTTTTTGAAATCGCGCGCATAAGGCTCAAAGCGGAAAAATTGAAAATTGAAAGAATATCGGAAGACAATAAATATATATATGTGTTATTTTCACAAAACGCTGATTTTTCTAATGCAGATATTAAAAAATTTATAAACGATTATTCGGATATGATTGAATTTATAATGGGGAAACATTATGCGTTTAAATTGAAAAAAGAAAAAATAAATGGCACTATTGTAGACTTTATAAAAACTTTTCTTCAAAAATTGGAGGTATTGTATATAAAAGTCTAATGGGGCAATAGAAAAAACACTTATATATTATAAATTTTATTATAACTGATTTTTAATGCCGCCGCAGGAGAGCATTTGCCAAAAATGGTTAAAATAAGTATAATTTTCAGAAAGCGGAGATAAAAATGGATACAAAATTTTTAAAAGAGGCTCTGACTTTCGATGATGTTTTACTTATCCCTCAGCATTCGCAGGTTCTTCCAAAAGACGTTGACTTAAGCACTAATCTCACAAAAAAAATCAAACTTAATATTCCACTTATGAGCGCAGGAATGGATACCGTTACAGAATCCAAAATGGCTATAGCCATGGCGCGTGAAGGCGGAATCGGAATCATCCACAAGAATATGACAATAGAGGCGCAGGCAGGCGAAGTTGACCGCGTAAAAAGAAGCGATCATGGAGTAATTTCTGATCCTTTTTCTTTAAAAAAGGATAATACTCTTGGCGATGCGAAAGCACTTGCCTCAAGATACAGAATATCTGGCGTGCCTATCGTTGAAGATGATGGAAGACTTATCGGCATAATAACCAACAGGGACATGCGTTTTGAAGATGACAGCAGTAAAAAGATTTCCGATATAATGACAAAAGATAATCTCGTAACCGCAAAAGTAGGCACATCTCTTTCCGAAGCAAGAGAAATACTGAAAAATAAAAAAATAGAAAAACTTCCTTTAATCGATGAAAATTTTATCTTAAAAGGACTTATAACAATTAAAGATATTGAGAAAGGAATACGCTTTCCAAACTCTTCAAAAGATGATGACGGAAGACTTTTGTGCGGAGCTGCCATAGGAATAACAAAAAATATGCTTGAAAGAGCAGAAGCTCTGCTCGCTGAACATGTAGACGTTCTGGCCGTAGATACTGCACACGGGCACAGCCAAGGAGTTATAGACGCAGTAAAAAAATTGAGAAAAACTTTTCCCTATGCGCAGATAATTGCCGGAAATATCGCAACCGCGGCGGCGGCCGAAGATTTAATAAATGCCGGCGCAGATTGCATAAAAGTAGGAATAGGACCGGGCGCCATATGCACTACAAGAGTTGTTGCAGGCATAGGCATTCCGCAGATAACCGCGGTTTATGACTGCGCTAAAATTGCGGCAAAATATGGCATACCGGTAATTGCCGATGGCGGAATAAAATATTCCGGAGACATACCTAAAGCAATTGCTGCAGGTGCAAGCATCTGCATGATGGGTTCGCTTTTTGCCGGCACAAAAGAAAGTCCAGGAGAAGACATCATTTATAATGGCCGCGCTTTTAAATATTACAGAGGTATGGGTTCTTCCGCTGCAATGCAGTCCGGAAGCAGCGACAGGTATTTTCAGGAAAATTCAAAAAAACTTGTCGCAGAAGGCGTCGAAGGAAGAGTTCCTTACCGCGGAGAAGTCGGAGATGTAGTCTATCAGCTTATCGGCGGACTAAGAGCAGCAATGGGCTATTGCGGAGTTAAAACTATTAAAGAACTTATTGAAAACGGAAAATTTGTAAAAATAACTTCGGCTGGGCTTGCCGAAAGTCATCCTCATGATATCTTTATAACTAAAGAAGAAAGTAATTACAGCAGATATAATGGATGATTACAGAAGTCGGGAAGTTGGACAACAACAGCAGCTGGGTAATGACCGCAGTAGCTGCAAAAGGATACAGGCTTTTGACGATATGACATATTGGCGAAAGCAGAAACCGAGTAGTCGAACAAAGGAAAATGGTAACAGCAAATCTTGTAATGCAGTTTGTACCATAATATCTTAATACAGTCCGCAAGCGGCTAATATGGATTAAGAACATATCTGTCCACAAAAAATATTTTTCTCCCGTATGTCAACAACTCACACGAAGCTGCAGTGCTGACAGTCGGCATATTAAAATATTACTTTGCATTTCTGGATTGCCGCCCCCAATATACCGTTATCCAGCTTTCCCACTTCTGCATTTTTACTAAAATTCTTTTTTTAAAGGATTAAAATGATTGAAAATTTAATAGCGTTTTTTTTAATTATGGGCAGCGGTATTTTTTTTCAATGGAAAAAACCCGGAAACATAAATCCAGATTTGGCAAGACACACAATCAATACTATCGTTATAAGATTTTTTCTGCCAACTTTATGTTTCAGAGTTATCGCCACTGCCGACATGGACATCAATACTATTCTTTTGCCTGTTTCGGCAATTCTTACAATATCGCTTTCGCTTATTTTTTCTTTTATCGTTTTTGGAATCATAGAGAAATTCATATCTTTAAATAAAAAGGATAAAATTGTTTTGATACTTGCGGCGACTTTTGGAAACGTTACATTTTTAGGACTTCCACTTTTAACCGGACTTTACGGCAGCGGCGTTTCGCAATATGTTTTTTTATATGATTTAATGGCGACCATGCCGTTGTTATGGTTTGTAGGTGCTTCGCTTGCTTGTTCTTATGGAAAAGGACAAAAACTTTCAATTAAAGACAGCGTGAAAATACTTGCACAGCTTCCGCCGATATGGGCATTAATATTGGGTTTTGTGGTAAATTTTTGCGGGATAACTCTTCCCGGTTTTTTACTTAAAACTTTAGAACTCATGTCGATGCCCATAGTGTCCCTTATGATTTTCAGCGTTGGGCTTGCACTTACTATTCCAAAAATAAAAGAAACCGTAATAGTTCTTCCTGCGGTTGTCATAAAATTGTGTATTTCTCCACTGATTGCTTATTCTGCGGCCATGATTTTGGGAATGAAAAATCTGGCTTTCAAATCAACGACTATGGAAGCCGCAATGCCTACAATGGTTTTAACTTTAGTTATAGCTTCGCAGTATAAACTTAGTCACAAACTTGCTGCACTTGCTATAGTGCTGACAACAGCAGCAGGATTTATAACAATGCCGATAATATCTCTTTTACTGGAGAAATAATAATTTTATGCACAGCAAACTGGTGCAATATAAGTTGAAAAGAGTTTTTTCAACTCGGATTTCCGCTTTTGCGGGACAAACTTATAATGTTTGTAAATTAAAAATATAAAAGAGGATTTGTGTTTTTACCTACCACAAAAGAAGAAATGAACCGAATCGGCTGGGATAAGGCCGACATAATTTTAGTGTCCGGAGATACTTATATAGACAGCCCTTTTATAGGTACTGCCGTTATTGGAAATTATCTTGTTTCCAAAGGGCTTAGAGTTGCGATTATTGCACAGCCAGACATTAATAATAATGATATTGCCCGTCTCGGAGAACCAGCTCTTTATTGGGGTGTATCGGCTGGCGCAATGGATTCTTTCATTTCAAATTATACGGCTCTTAACAAGTTCAGAAACGATGACGATTTAACACCTGGAGGCATAAATAATAAGCGTCCTGACAGAGCATGCATGGCATATACAAACCTTATAAGGAAACATTTTAAAAATACAAAACCTATAGTTCTCGGCGGAGTTGAAGCAAGCCTTAGGAGAATTGTCCATTATGATTTTAAAGACAATGCTTTGAGGCGGTCAATACTATTTGACGCAAAAGCCGATATAATTTCATACGGTATGGGTGAAAAGTCCAATCTTGAGCTCGCCAGAGCTTTAAGAGATGGAGAAGAATGGAGAGATATAAAAGGGCTATGTTATATTTCAAAAGAAAAAAAAGAAGATTCTTTAGAGCTTCCGTCATTTGAAGAATGCAGAGATAATAAAGACAAATTTTTTGAAATGTTTTCAACTTTTTATAAAAATTCTTGCAACAGAAATGAAAAAACAATATCGCAAAAACACGGCGGCAGATACATCATACACAATGGCAGTCAGTCAGTTCTTACGACGGAAGAGTTGGATGCTGTATATGATTTAGATTATACAAGAGAAGTTCACCCTTTCTATGCTAAAATGGGAAAAGTAAAAGCTCAGGAGACCATAAAATTTTCAATAACAACGCACAGAGGCTGTATCGGAGAATGCAATTTTTGTTCTATAGCAGTGCATCAGGGAAAAGAAGTGGTATCAAGAAGCGAAGAATCGGTTGTTAAAGAAGCCGAAAAAATAACTAAACTTAAAGATTTTAAAGGTTATATCACAGATTTAGGCGGACCGACAGCAAATATGTTTGCCATAAAATGTTCGTTAAACTCAAATGCGGGAAGATGCGAAAGTAAACGCTGCTTATTTCCGTCACAATGTGCAAATCTCATTTACGGACACAATAAACAAATGCTGCTGCTGAAAAAAGTGAGCATGCTTGAAGGAGTAAAAAAGGTTTTTGTTTCTTCAGGAATAAGATATGACATTATATGCGGCGATGCAGAAAACGGTCAAGATTATCTTGACCGTATCACGGAAAATCATATATCGGGACAGATGAAGATAGCTCCAGAACATTGTGATGATAAGATTTTATCTCTCATGGGCAAACCTTCGTCAAATAAACTTAAATACTTTATCGAAATGTTTAAAAGAAGTAACAGTAAAAATCTGTTTCTCACATACTATTTTATTGCAGCATATCCAGGCTGCGGTGAAAAAGAAATGATATATCTTCAAAATTATATAGGAAAAAATTTAAAAATTCATCCGCAGCAAGTACAAATATTTACCCCGGCACCTTCAACGAATGCGGCAATGATGTACTATTGTGAAAAGGATTTATCTGGCGGCAAGGTTTTTGTCGAAAAAGACAGAAACGGCAAGCAGCGGCAAAAGAGAATTATCTGCGGATAGTTTTTGGAAGCTGGGTCTCCTGGCTTCGTCGCTTTGGTGACCATTTAGACTATAGCATTTTTACAAGTCTCTGTGTCTCAATATCAATTCAAGATGGACGATGAATATTCCAAAAAACTTTTAAAGAACTTTTAAATTTTCTTTAAACAGCCGATTAAATTCAACTACAATAAAACATAATAATTACCGCCGCTTTATTGTTTCATATTGTAAGGGCTGCACAAAAATATTTTGGTTTCTGCCAGTGGTCAAAGGGGCAGTAGACACAAAAGTTTGGTAATATTTCTTGAAAAATATATGATAACGTCAATGAACGGTGCATATTTTGGAAATAATGCAATTTCTATAGGCCAACGCCGTTATTTGGACTCAAAAACAAAATTGTTAAATTTTATTTAAGAATAGTAATAGCATTGAAGTTCTTATTACAAATTACTAATTTACTATAATAAGATTATGTTAAAACCCTGGTCAATTACTACCACTGTCCGCAAAACTGACCATAGCTATAAAGGAATTTTATATATTTATGGAGTTATTTTTCTTGTTTGCCATTACAGCCGCAATCGCATTTGTTTTTATCTTCCGTTTTACAGCAGTCAGTGCCGCCTTTTTTGAAATGTCGTATCAAAAAAAATACTGCGACCACCACAATTACAAGAATAATTATATTTTGCAGCATGCTGCCTCCTCAAAGACAAAAGTAAAAAGACTTCTTTTTTCTATTTACAGCTAAACTCCTATTTTTAAAAGAGTACCTATCTGAAAAACTAAAAACGCCGCAAGCCATGCAGCGATGGTATTGCCTATTACCAAAAGTGCAAGCCATTTATAATTTGAACCGGTTTCTTTGAAAAATACGATGACAGCTGTGATGCACGGAATGTATATAAGGCAGAATATCAAAAATACGATGCCTTTAAGCGGCGACCAGCCTTCATCAGATGCAAGTTTTTCTTTCAAAGGTTCGGCTTCTTCGGGGTCAACTTCTCCGAGAGAATATATCGTGCCCAATGTGCTTACAACCACTTCTTTTGCTGCAAGTCCGGCAACTAAAGCTATCGCTCTGCTTCCGTCCATGCCAATAGGTTTTACTATAGGTTCCAAAGCGCTGCCGAGTCTTCCTAAAAAACTTTGTTCCATTTGACTAGCTGCCACTTCTTCTTGCGGCAAATCTGGATTTTCACTAGCCGTAGGATAAGTAAATCCTGCCCATATCAAAATTGATATAAATACGATGATAGTGCCGGCTTTTTTAATATAAAGCCAGCCTCTTTCCCACATTTTAAGCAATAGTCCCCTGATGGTAGGCATATGATATGGGGGAAGTTCCATGACAAAATGAGCGGGTTCACCTTTAAGTACGGTTTTGCTTAATATCTTCGCTGCTATAAGAGCAATGCAGACACTTAACACATAAAATATAAACATGATGTTTGCCTGTTGACTTTCGGCAAAAAATGCCGCTATAAAAAGTGAAAATACCGGCAATTTCGCGCCGCATATCATAAATGAAACTGTAAACATTGTTATAAATCTGTCGCGTTTTGAATCAAGCGTTCTGGTTGCCATGAAACCAGGAACCGCACAGCCGTTTGTTGAAATCATCATCGGCAAGAACGATTTTCCGTGCAACCCAAATTTGCTCATAATTCTGTCCATTACGAAAGCCGCTCTTGCCATATAACCCGTATCTTCGAAAAAGGCGATTGCAAAAAACATGAACAGAACAAGAGGAAAAAAACCTAAAACTCCACCAACTCCTCCTATCATTCCATCTACCACTAAAGATTGAATGTTTCCTTCGGGAATTATGGCAGCAGCCATTCTACCACTCCATTCAAAAAAAGTTTCAAACCAGCCGACAACAGGGTAGGAAACTGTGAAAGTAAATTTGAAAATCAAATACATTACAAGTGCAAAAATCGGAAGGCCGAGAAACCTGTTTAAAACAAATTTATCTATAACTGCCGTGACGTCCTTTTTATTTGACGTCAGCTCTTTGATCACTGTTTTTACTACGGAATTTGTGAAACCGTAACGATACTCGGCAATTTTGGTTTCTACGGTTTCTCCGAAATGTTCTTCGATATGTTTTCTGCTTTTTTCATTTTGCGCAAGTATTGCCGCAGCATTTTTTGATACTAAAACTTTTTTAACCGCGGCTGAATCATTATCCAAAAGTTTTATTGAAAGCCAGTTTTTAGGAAGTTTTGAGAGTTCTTCATCTTTTAAAATCAGTGCTTCAAGATTATCTGTTTCGGTTTTTATGTCGTCGCCGTAATCGACTTTTGCTTTTTTCTGCGATGCAAAATCGCCGTTTTCATGATTTTCGATAATTTTGTCAAGCAGATTATTTATACCGGTTTTTTTATTTCCTATAGTTGAAACGACAGGTACTCCCAAAAGCGAGGAAAGTTCTTTTTCATCGGCTTTAAACCCTTTGCTTTCCAAAATATCAATCATGTTTAAAACCAAAAGAACTGGCGTGTCAAGTTCCGCAAGCTGCGTGAAAAGATAAAGGTTCCTGTCCATGTTCGAAGCATCAACTATGTGGACTACGACATCCGGTTTATCTTTGATAACAAAATCTCTTGCGACTACTTCGTCTTCAGAATAAGCAGAAAGGCTGTAGGTTCCAGGCAAATCTACAAACGTTATTTCATAATCTTTATATTTTTTTATTCCTTCTTTTTTCTCTACGGTTACACCCGGATAATTTCCGACATGTTGGTTTGAACCGGTTAAAGCGTTAAAAATAGTACTTTTTCCACAGTTTGGGTTTCCCGCAAGTGCGACAATAATTTTTTTTCTATTACTCATATCTTTTCCTTAAAAAAGTATTATATTTCAACTTCTATTGCATCGGCTTCTTCTTTTCTAAGACTTAAAGAATAGCTTTTCACAATAACTTCCACAGGATCCCCCAGAGGTGCAAGTTTTTTCACCTTTATTGTGCAGCCCGCCACGCAGCCCATATCCAAAAGTCTCTTTTTTAAAACGGTCCCGCTTTTAGAAGAAATGCTTTTAATTTTTCCTTCTTGCCCTACCTTTAAAACACTTAACTTCTTTACTTCTCCCATGTAAAATCCCCCCCCCCAGTTATATATTAACACGTTATGCTTTTCTTAACTTTATCTAATTTCAACGGTATTAAAAAAAACAGATAACTAATAAAATAATAAAAATTTTTCTTATCAAACCGACTGTTATCGGAAAAATATTTTATCAAATAAGTATAAAATCTGTTAAAAAATTTGTGTATTTTTACTTTTTGAAAGATAAAGCAGCTGTTCATGTAGAAATATTATTTTTTATTTCTTCTTTTATAAAGATATTGTCTGCTATTTTGTTACTTAAGGCAAGTTTTGAGCCTTTAACTTCTACCATAATACTTCCTCTTGAACTACCCGAAACGATTTTTATGCTGCTGCCCGGAGTAAAACCCATTTCGGAAAGCCTACGAGCCAATTTTTCATCACAGCAGGCAGAAACAAATTTACAGCTTCCCCTTTTTATGCAACTTAATTTATTTAGGCCTTTACATATCGCACTGTTTGTATTGCGATTGTATATTTTTTTATTTGACATCGCTGGCTTACGATGCCAATAATCATAAAAACAATATTTTAAACGATTTTTAAAACTGTTAAAAATGCGCATTTAGTAACATCTCCTAATTTTAGGCTGAGCTAATATAATTGCTTTAAAAAAAACCCTTTCGGGCAATTTAAATCCATAATAATCTTATATAATGTTTTCTTTAACGCTACCTTTTTAATACTTTCTGCGTAACTCTCCGAATGTAAAATCGAGTAAAATTTACGTAATATTTCTAAAAAATTACTCTTTTCTTTCAAGATAATCCTGAAGATTCATCATATCTTTAGGAGTAGTAAGAAAATGTTTTTTCAAAAGTTTATATAATCTTTCAAGCCTATGTATAGTATCCGAACTTACTGAATGCTCTATTTCGCAAGCTTCTTTAACGGCCAATCCACTTTCAACAAAGAGCAAGTCGCGCAAGAACATATATAAAATATCGTGTTTTCGTTGGACTTCTTTGGCGATATTGTCGCCTTGTTCGGTCAAATCCACGTATCCATATCTTTCATGTATTACAAGACCGTTTTCGGCCAAAAAATTTATTGCGACATTAACACTTGAACTTTTAACATTGAGAGATTTTGCTATATCTCCAATTCTTGCATATTTTTTTTCTTTTTTTAAAGCGGCAATAGTTTCCAGATAATTTTCCAATGCTGCGCTAAGATTATTTAAAGAATCGCTTCTCTTAAATTTTACCACGCGTTCTCCTTCTTTATACGAATTTTTTGTGTATTATTATATGGCTTTACATAATGTTTGTCAAGTGCAATCTCACGCATTTTGCTTTATGTATTAAGATGCGTACACTTGAAAATTTGATTATAAATAAGTATCATATTTAAGAAATCTTCAGTTGTTATTAGTTTTATTTGTAAGTGTTTTTAAACAGAAATGGAGAAAATAGGTGAAAAAGATAATGCTTTTATTGTTTGTGACAGTTTTTTCTTTGGCTGTCCATGCCGAAATTACCAGAAAAGTTACAGCTACCCATTACTACGAAGGTAACCCGAAAAAAGAAATGACATTTTACAATGATAACGGTACGGAGGTAGCAAAAGAATTTTACCATATAGATGGCAGGGTTATGGGTGTTAAAGGCAGTGTTCCGGATGGAGAAGTTTATGAATATTATACAAACGGTGAAGTTAAAAGCGAGGCAAATTATAAATCCAATCTACTTTATGAAGAAAAAGAGTTCTATCCCGATGGAATAAGTAAATCTCATACGATTAATAATTGGTCTGGAAGGAATCTAATAGAATCGATTTATGTAATGTATTATCCCAACGGGAAAAAACAACAGGAAATGAAAATGGACAGTAATGGCGACGGAGTCAGCATGCTGTATTATGAAACCGGAGAATTGTTTGAAAGGTCGGAACTTAAAGACGCTTATAGAGAAGGTGCGGTTACGCAATATTATAAAAATGGTCAGGTTATGCTTATGGGATTCATGAAAGAAGATATGCTTGATGGTCCTGCAAAAGAATATAATTCTAAAGGACAGCTAATAAAAAAAGTCGTTTATAAAGAAGGTAAAGAAGTACAAAATGAGCAGTAATAAGAGGATTAATATGAATAAATTATTCTATTCTTTACTTATTTTGTCAGTATGTTTTACCGTTTCATATGCTGACTATTTTTATCTTAAATCCGGCAAAGTTATAAACGGAAAGATTATTTCTGAAGCAGATGATTCGGTAACGGTTTCTGTTACAGGTACAGGGGTAAAACGTAAAATAATGCTTTATGAAATAGAAGAAATTACAAAAAAACCGCGTCCGCTTCCTGCCGTTACCACAAAAGCCGCTGCAGCGGTAATCGCGGAAAAAGCTAAAACACAGTTTACCAGTGATTTGAAACAAGACAATTCCGAAGGTGAAACCTATGTCAAAGATAATAAGTCCGGTGTGCTTGTTTATAATGTGCAGGAAGCCGTAATAGAAAAACCGAAAACAGCTTCTTCTTCTGATAATGAATTTGACGCTGCTTTATTTTTGTTGGGCGACAGCAGTACAATTAAAACTTCATCATCTAGTGAAAGTAAAACAACGACAACTGCAAAAAAAGGAGAAAGTAAACCGGAAGTACAAAAAAGAGTAAAAGAAAAGCCCGCGGCGATTCGGACCGATGACGAGAATTTTGACGCTGCTTTATTTCTGTTAGGCGACAGCAGTACAATTAAAACTTCATCATCTGTTGCGTCAAATAATAAAAGCAAAACAATGACAACTGCAGCTGCAAAAAAAAGAGAAAGTAAACCGAAGGTACAAAAAAGAGTAAAAGAAAAGCCCGCGGCAATTCGGTCCAATGATGAAGAATTTGACGCCGCTTTATTTCTGCTTTCATCTTCACCTCAACCACCTGCGTCTGTCACTCCTACTCCACAAGAAAAAAAAGAAAAAGTGCCAACTGATGATTATTATGATGCTGCGTTATTTTTGCTTGGGGAACAGTCTGCAGGTAAGCCTGCTGAGCCGGAAACTACAACTT
Source organism: Candidatus Endomicrobium procryptotermitis (assembly GCA_031279415.1). Taxonomy (NCBI): domain Bacteria; kingdom Pseudomonadati; phylum Elusimicrobiota; class Endomicrobiia; order Endomicrobiales; family Endomicrobiaceae; genus Endomicrobium; species Candidatus Endomicrobium procryptotermitis. The sequence continues at coordinate 63,762 of JAITIP010000036.1, forward strand.
TTAAATATAAAGAACCCAAAGAAGAAAAAAGATTATTGCCAAAACCAGAAAGCGAGACTTTTCTTGCGCTTGCCTTTGATTTAAAAGGCATTAATATTTTCTCAGGAGAAGTTAAAAACAGCGGAGTTAAAAACGATGCACATCTGACGGAAAATGTGGATTATGGCATAAGCTTATCTGCGGAACAGTACGGATATGTAAGCAGATTTGCAGCGGTAGGTTTAGGGTTAGGTTTTCAGTTTAAAAGAGCTCTGGAAGAAAGTCCGGGAAGATTTAGCTTTCTTCCTTTGTATGCTGCATTCAAAATGCGCTTTTTCAGCGAAGAAGATTATCACTTTTATGCCGTCGGGCATCTTGGCTACAATTTTCTAATAGCAAACTTTAAATATTTAGATAAAAATAAAGCTGAAGGCGGTTTATATTATGCGGCAGGACTTGGAGCATCTTATAATAGATACGTATTTCAAATTCTTTATTCGGTAAATAATGCATCGTTACATTATTCTAATTCTTCTTTAGGCAATAATTCTGATATAGACGTAATGTATTCAAAAGTCGGATTTTATATAGGTTATATTCTCTAAGAAAATAATTAAAAGTAAAAATTAAAAAAACGATGCATAAAAAGTACTGGCTCTTTATAATGATAGCTGATATTTAGCTGTCGATAAACATTTATATCCTGCCATCAACACACTGAAAAATATTCTTCCTTTTTATCCACCATCCTGTGAGGATAAAGTACTAGCAGTTGACAGTCCATGATATATGCCGTTACCCTATACTTAGTTTCTGCCTTTATGCCTTTTCTGTTATCAATCTTCCGAGCTTCTGCGCAGAGTTTCATTGACAGCACATGCTTATGTTTGTAAAATCTTTTTAATAAACCATAAGGGGATTCTTACAATGAAAAGAATATTTTTATATTTGGTATTTGGTGCATGTTTTGTTTCAAGTTTGTATGCGGAAGATGTCAGCGGTCAGGTAAGAACCTATCAGATAGGGAAATTTGATTTTATTGCAATCAAAGACGTGGAAACAAATATGGGCAAAGAAATACTTCTTTATCCTGATGCCGCCATTATCGGCAGAGTAATGGCAAACAATCAAAATCCGTCTTCTATCAACGCATTTGTTTTAAGAAACGATAAAGAGAATATTTTAATAGACACTGGCGTGGGCGAAGGCGGTGGCTTTTTAAATAATTTAAAAATTGCAGGTGTAGAGGCCAAAAATGTGAATATAGTGATAATCACTCATATGCACAGCGATCATATAGGCGGACTTGTCTCTTCTACAGGCAAGAAAGTTTTTGAAAATGCTGTAATTTATATCAATGAAAAAGAACTGAATTACTGGATTAACAGCAGTGCGCCTGACGGTTCGACTTCGGGTATGGCAAAAACTGTACAGTCGGTTTACAAAGATAAAATTAAAACGTTTAACTGGGGAGAAAACATAACGCCAGAAATAAAAGCACTTGCAGCTCCTGGTCATACGCCGGGTCATACGGTTTTTGAAATAGAATCCGACGACGAAAAAATGCTTGTCATCGCGGATTTGGTACACATTTTAAAAGTACAGATGGCCGATCCAAATATGACGGTAACTTTTGATATAAATCCAAGAGAAGCCGCTGATTCAAGAAAAAAGATTTTTAAAGATGTATCAAAAAATAAAAAGAGAATTGCGGGAATGCACATGCCTTTTCCCGGAGTGGGGACTATAATAGAAAGGACGGGGGGAGAATACGAATTTTTGCCTTCGGTTTCAGTAAAATAATTTCAAAGATAATTAACGACAGATAAGATTTAATGTCTTCTCCGTTTTTTCATGCCATTTTAATAATCAATTGAATAATCGAGATATATATATTATAAAATCCCAATTTATGAAAACGAACTTTGTAGAATTTAAAAACGTTTCAGTTATACGCGGCGAAAGAAAAATACTAAACGATATAAATCTGACAATAACCGAAGTAGAAAACGCCGCGCTTATAGGTCCTAACGGTTCGGGAAAATCCACTTTTATCAAACTTATAACCGCTAAAATATATCCTTCCTACACTGGCGGCGAAACCGTTTGCAGACTGTTCGGGAATGACAAATGGAGTGTCGCGGATTTAAGAAGTCGGCTCGGTATAGTCACAAACGAACTGCAGTATGATTTCCATAATGACATAACGGGTTTTGAAGTCGTTCTTTCGGGGTTTTTTTCCAGTATCGGTCTTTTTAACAATCATATAGTTACAAAACAAATGGAAGAAAAGGCGTCTGACGTTATAAATTTTCTGGAAGTGTCGCATTTGAGCAGCAAAAAGCTTGAAACGATGTCGTCCGGAGAAGCAAGACGTTTTCTGATAGCAAGATCTCTTGTAAATAATCCGAAAGTTTTGGTCTTGGACGAACCTTCAAACAGTCTCGATATTGCTGCCGCGGTCAAGTTTCATAAAATGATGAGAAAAATTGCTGCAGCGGGCACAAAAATAGTTATGGTAACTCATCTGGCGTCGGATATAATACCTGAAATTGATAGATTTATTTATTTTAAAGACGGTAAAATATTTGATGACGGCTGCAAAAAAGATATATTTAACGAAAATAAACTTTCCAAACTTTTTGACATGAAAGTGCGTCTTACAGAAAAAGGCGGGTTTTATTGGCTTAACGGTTAGTTCATCGGAAAAGGAAATTTAACGAATGAAAAAATGGATAAAATTTATTATAGTTCCGATAGGACTGATTATATTTATCTCAGCGCTTGCTCTTTTCCACAACGAACTTAAAAATCTCAGTTATACGGACATTATTAACTCGCTCAAAGCAATTCCGTCAACAAGAGTTTTTGTGGCGCTTTGCCTTGCGCTTACATATTATCTTCTTCTTGGCGGTTACGATATTGTCGCGTTTAAATATATTGACGCCAAAGTTCCTCTTAAACCGAAAGACATACTTTTTACGTGTTTTGTCAGTAATGTTCTAGGAAATAATACCGGATATTCTATGCTTTTCGGTGGTTCCATAAGATACAGACTTTATTCTTTTCATAATGTTTCCATAGTTGACGTCACAAAAGTGCTTTTCTTTTCTTCGGCTACTATATGGCTCGGTCTTTTGGCAATAGGCGGGCTTGTTTTTACTTTCACTCCGGTTTCTCTGGCGGGAATAACAAAATTCACTTTTTCTACAAGACCTGTAGGAATACTTTTTTTAATAATCTTGTCAGCTTATGTTCTTTTCAGCGTTTTCCAATCGAAACCGATAAAATTTTTCAAATGGAAGATATCTTTTCCAAATATAAAAATAGTTATCGCACAGATAATTCTAGCCACAGGAGATTGGGTAGTCGCATCTCTGACGCTGTATATGCTTATGCCTGCTGGAGAATTTCCTTATTTTATACTTATAAAAGTTTTTCTCATTTCGCAGCTTTTAGGAATAATCAGTCAGGTTCCGGGAGGAATGGGGGTTTTTGAAACAGCTATAGTTTTTCTTCTCCCGCAGGCTGCCGAAAATCCCGCGGTTATGGGAGGACTTTTGGCTTACAGAGCTGTATTTTATTTCTTTCCGCTTTCAATAACTCTTTTTATGCTGGCTTCTTATGAAATAGTGAGAATGAGCAAGAAAATTGACGAAAAAATGAGAATTTTTGGTAAAACCGTTTCTTCAGTAATAGTTCAGATCCTTGCTGTTTCGACATTTTTAGCCGCAATGATAGCGATGTTTAGCACTTCCACCCCTTTCGGCGCCGCAAAATTGAGAGCGATTTTAAATTATGTGCCAATGTGGCTTTTGGATTTATCGCATTTCCTTTTAAGTACTACGGCCGCCGCTCTTTTATTTTTATCGAGAGGATTGCAGCTGAGAATAAAAAATTCTTACATATGGACATGTTTTTTAATGGGCTTGACCATGATTCTTTTGATACTGACCGCTCAGCCCGCGGCGGTTCACGCTGGTTTTGCGGTATTGTTTGTGGCTCTTTTATTTTCGAAAAAATACTATTACAGGGAAGTTCCTTTAATAGATACAGCTTTCAATCCGTGGTGGTTTTCGGCTATAGGCGGCGTTTTTGTAATATCAGTATGGATAGGATTCTTTGTCAACAGACAGGATATTTTTTCATGGATACATCTGGAAATTTTCTTTGACAATATGTTCAGCCAAAACGATGCGGCAAGATTTTTAAGAGCTGCTTTCGGAGTGGGGGTGGTGCTTGTCATAGTGGCCGTAGAACAGTTTGTCAGGAGTTTCTTCAACAAGCCGGTAGTTTTTGACATGAAAGACATAACAAATATCGTCAATACTTCGGATTATTCTTATGCTTTCAATGCACTGTCTGGAGACAAAAAATTTGTGGTAAACAAAGATAAAGGCGCCTTCATAATGTATGCGCCGATTAGAAACAACTGGATAGCTTTAGGTGATCCTGTAGGAGACGCAAAAAAGAAAAGTGAATTGCTTTGGAAATTTAAAGAGTTAACCGATGACGAAGCGGTAAAACCGGCTTTTATAGGCATAGACCATAAAAACATGCATATATATGAAGATATAGGGCTTGATGTTTTTAACATAGGACAGGAAGCGAAAGTTCCTCTAAGAATGCTTAACCGCAATGAAGAAGTGGTTAAATATTTCGATAAAATTTCGCTGGAAGTTGAAGCCGAAGGATATGTGCATGAAATAATTTCTCCGCAAGAGTTCGACAAAAACAGAGAAACATACGCAGCTATAAACGAAGAATGGATAAAAAATTCCAATTATATAAAAAGGAATTTTATACCGGGAAAATATGACGAACAATATATGAAAAAAATGAATTTCGGCATAATAAAAAAAGACGGAAAAATGTGCGCCTTTTCCGTTATTGCGGCTTCCAAAAGCGGTTATGAAGCTTCAAGCGGAGTGGTGAGGCATACAGGCTGTGAAGAAAAAGTTTTTGAGTATATTTTATTTAAAAATATGCTTTGGGCAAAATCAAACGGCTATAAATGGTTTGATTTGGGGTTGACATACGTTCCAAATTCTGACAATGATAATGACATCATAAAAAGATTTGCAAAAATGTTTACGTTTGCAGAGCATTTTGATTATGATTTGGCAAAACTGAAAGAATTCAAAAATAAATTTTATCCGATTTGGCATAATAAATATATCGCATTGCGTCCCGATAAATATATTATGATGTTTGTGAGAAATTTTACTGCTCTTATCGCTCCACCAAAAGAAAAAAGTAAAAAGTTATTTTTTAAAAGGCTTTTCATAAAATGAAAGTTTGGGAAACCTTTCTTAAAAGCATAAACAGAAATAATTTAGTCAAACCTGCGGATAAAGTGCTTCTTGCCATTTCTGGCGGGACTGACTCAATGTGCATGTTTGATCTTTTCCGCCGTCTTTCAAAAAAGGTGAATATGGAACTTCTTGCGGCTACTTTCGACCATGGACTAAGAAAAGAATCAATAAAAGAAAGTAAAATGGTTAAAAATTTTTCAAAAAAATTTAATATAGAATGCATCTCGGAAAAAATAGATGTAAAAAAGTATGCGAAAGAAAAAGGTGTTTCCATTGAAACAGCTGGCAGAAATCTTCGCTATGAAAACCTTGAAAAAATTGCCGTAAAACACAAATGTTCCAAAATAGCTACGGCTCACAATGCAAATGACAATGCAGAAACAGTTTTGATGTGGCTTTTAAGGGGAAGCGGCAGTTTTACGGGCATTCCGCAGATAAGGCGCCTTTCGAAAAAAGTAGAGATAATACGTCCCATTTTAAACATAAAACGCAAAGACATAGAAAATTATGTAAAAAAACAAAAAATTCCTTTTTGTATAGATAAATCCAATTTTTCCGATAAATATACAAGAAACAGGATAAGAAAAAGTATTATTCCCACTTTTGAAAAGATAAATCCTTCGGCATTAGACCATATATTTTTGCTCAATAAAATTCAAGAAAGAGAAAGTGCATATTTAGAAGAAAAATCAATCAATTTTTTGAAAAAATGCGTAAAAGCTTCAAAAAACAGGATTTTGCTTGATTTAACAAGCTTTTTGCGGTATAATGAAGCCATTAGATTCAGAATACTGAAAATGGTTATTCCTGACAAAAAATACGCATTTCAAATCAATGAAATCATGGACAGAATTTTGGCAAAAGAACATTCCGTTTACAAAATTTCGGGGGAATGGAGATTCCGTATAAATGCCGGCAATAAAGCTTTTTTCGAAAGACAAAGAGTTAAGGAATGATATGGCAAAGATACTGCCGTCAATCATAAAATATGACAGAAAACAAGAAAATTACTCTATTGAAATTCTTTTTTCTCATGATTTAATACTGAAACGCGTTAGAGAAATAGCTTCGTGCATTACCAGAGATTATAAAAATAAGAATACTTTAATAATAGCCGTCCTGAAGGGAAGTTTTGTATTTTGTGCCGATCTTATAAGGCATCTCGATTTTATTTTTGCATTTGATTTTATTTCTTTAAGTTCTTATAAAGGTTTGTCGGCAAAAGGAAAAGTTAAAGTTATTTCGGATATCAAAGAAGAACTGGAAGGAAAGGATGTGATCATCATAGAAGATATTGCCGATACCGGACACACTTTAGACTTTCTTCATAAAGAACTTGCTGCCAAAAATCCGCGAAGCGTTAAGACGTGCGTTTTTCTAGATAAAAAATGTTCCCGCGTAAAAAATGTTCCAATTGATTATTACGGTTTTGAAATAGGTAACGATTTTGTCGTAGGTTATGGATTGGATTATAACGGTTTTTTCAGAGGGCTGCCGTACATAGGCATTCTCAATTTAAATAAAAGTAACAAATAAAAAATACGGGCATCATTATAGGATGTGGGAGAGTACTTTTCATGAAAAAAAATAATGTGTGGTTTGTAGCTTTTTGGATAATTCTTTTTATCATTATAGTCGTACTTATGAACTCTGCGAAACAAAAAAATCAGGTAGTGGAACTAAAATATTCACAGTTTAAACAAAATGTCAGGGAAGGAAATATTGCGCAGGTTGTAGTTTCTCCGGGGATGATAAAAGGTTATTTCAGAAATGCGCAAGGCGAATTAAAACAGTTTAAAACCGTTCCGATGGTCGATCCAGATTTAATAAAAGATTTGGAAGAAAATAAAGTTCTTGAATTTTCCGGAGTTGAACAAAATGGGTGGCTCGGACCTATTCTCATGAGTTGGGGACCAATAATTCTTTTGATACTGTTTTGGCTGTGGATTATGCGCGGAATGGCAGGTGGTGGAAAACAGGCAATGTCTTTTGGAAAAACCAAAGCCAAGCTTGCCAATTCAGGACTTACAAACGTCACTTTTAAAGACGTTGCCGGATGTGGAGAGGCGAAAGAGGAATTACAGGAAATAATAGAATTTTTAAAAGATCCCGAAAAATTTCAAAAACTCGGAGGAAAGATTCCAAAAGGTGTTTTATTGTACGGAGCGCCGGGAACGGGAAAAACGCTTTTAGCAAAAGCGGTTGCGGGAGAAGCAGGAGTTCCTTTTTTCTCTTCCAGCGGTTCAGAATTCGTCGAAATGTTTGTAGGCGTGGGAGCTTCAAGGGTAAGAGATTTGTTTGATCAGGGCAGAAAATCGGCACCATGTCTGTTGTTTATAGATGAAATAGATGCTGTAGGCCGGCACAGATTTGCGGGAATAGGCGGCGGACATGACGAGAGAGAACAAACTTTAAACCAGCTTCTTGTCGAAATGGACGGTTTTGACACGAAAGAGGGTGTTATTTTAATAGCTGCGACAAACAGGCCTGATGTTTTGGATCCTGCATTGCTGCGTCCCGGAAGATTTGACAGACAGATTGTCGTGCCAAGTCCAGAACTTAAAGACAGAGAACAGATACTTGCAGTTCACGCAAAAAAAATAAAAACAGGAAAAGACGTAGATCTTAATACTGTAGCAAAAAGGACTCCCGGATTTGTCGGTGCAGATCTTGCAAATGTCGTCAATGAGGCTGCACTTCTTGCCGCAAGAAATAACCAGCAGTCAGTAAGCATGCGCAATATGGAAGAAGCTATTGACAGAATATTTTCTGGACCCGAGAGAAAGTCCATGATTAGAAGTAAAGAAGATTTAAGAAAAACCGCTTATCATGAATCAGGGCATACCATAGTTGCCAAAATGCTTCCAAATACCGATCCCGTACATAAAGTTTCAATAATACCTAGGGGAGTGTCTCTAGGACATATGCTTCAGCTTCCAGAAAGTGACAAGCACACACTTACAAAAACAGAGGCTTTAAACAGAATAGCAATAGCTTTTGGAGGTCGTGCAGCGGAAGAAATCGTTTACAATGAACTGACCACCGGCGCTGCTCAAGATATTTCTCAGGCTACAAAACTTGCAACAAGAATGGTTACGGAATTCGGAATGAGTGATAAAATAGGTCCTTTAGCATTGCAAAGGCCGAATGAAGAAGTCTTTTTAGGAAGAGATATTTCAAGGGATTCTCATCTTTCAGACAAAATGTCAGAGATGATAGATTCTGAAATTAAAAAGATTATTGATGAAGGGCTTAAAACTGCCCTGGATATTCTTAACAAAAACAGAACTACTATGGATACTATGGTCAAATATCTTCTTGAAAGGGAAACTCTTGAAGCCGAAGACATAGACAAAATAATTAAAGGCGAGCCTCTTGCCCCATATGAAAAAGAAAAAGCGGCAGATGTTGATAAAAATGAAGGTAAAAGAGAGACCAAAAAACCCATAATGGAAAATATTGTTCAGGAAAATATCGCCAAAGGTGAAACTGTAAGTGAATAAGAAATATAAATTTAATGAGAAAAAAGCCGCGAAAGCCGTCAAACTTCTTTTAGAGGCTTTCGGTGAAGATATAAGCAGAGAAGGCATAAGGCGTACTCCAGAAAGAGTCGCAGGTTTTTATAAAGAAGCTTTAGCCGGTAATGGTATCGACCCTGCAAAAATCATACGCGCTCACTATACTACTGAAGACCATGAAGAAATAGTTCTCGTAAGAGATATTTCGTTTTACTCTCTTTGTGAGCACCATCTTCTGCCTTTTTTTGGCAAAGCGCATATAGCTTATATTCCCAAAAAAGATAAAATCGTCGGAGTTTCAAAACTCATAAGGCTTGTCGAAGTTTTTGCAAACAGGCTTCAGCTTCAGGAAAGACTTACTAAACAGATCGCAGATACTATAATGCAAGCGGCCGCACCGCATGGGGTTATGGTTGTCCTTGAAGCAGAACATTTGTGTATGACTATGCGTGGCGTGAAAAAGCCTGGCTCTCAGATGATAACTTCGGCCATGCGCGGTGCTTTTTTAAACGATGTCCGCACCCGTTCGGAAGCGATGGCTCTTTTGAGAAGATAACAAAAGATTTGAACTTTAGATAACGGACAAAAAGTTTTTAAAGATTTGCATTTTCAGTTTTAGATTTAACTTCGCATTTTACATTTTAGGCTTTGACCCGGAGACGGAATGCTTGTAAGAAAGATTTTAATTAACAATTTAAATGATGGTTTAAAGCTTATAAAAAATGCAGGGTGCAATGAATCTGCTTTTCTTTTGCTTGCAAAAAAAGGCGTTTTTAAGCCTATTATTATAGAAAAAATAGATAATCGAGCCGCCAATATTTTAAAGCAGGAAGCAATTGCCTGCGGAGCTGACGCAGTGGTAAACGAAAATGTCAGCAGATTTAAAAAAGGTTTTTCTGATGCAATAATTCTTGCTTGCTCAAGACAAATTGAAATTTTAATAAAAAAACTGGCTTTTCAGCCGTTTGGCTTAAAAGAGCTTTCATTGCATCTTGAAGAAATTTTAAAAGATATAACGAAACCCGAAAAAATTTTCAGATATAAAAAATCCAAACTGACTTTTTCTCAAACGGCAGTCATGGGCATAATAAATCTCGACCCTGACTCTTTTTCTGCCGACGGCATTACCAATGCCGATACGGCGCTGAAACAGGCTGCTTTTTTTGAAGAGTCCGGCGCTGCGTTAATTGACATAGGAGCGGAATCTTCGCGGCCTGGAGTAAAACCTATCGACGTAAAAACTGAGATAAAAAGGCTTCTTCCTGTTTTAAAACACATAAAGAAAAAAATTAAAATACCGGTATCAATAGATACGTATAAGTATGAAACTGCAAAGGCCGCTTTAGATGAAGGCGCAGATATTATAAATGACATTTTCGCTTTAAGGAAAGGAAAAGACAAGCTGGCCAAACTTATTTCCGACATGAAGGCAGGGCTTATTCTTATGCATATGAAAGGCATTCCTTCAAATATGCAGAAAAATCCTTTTTATAAAAACTGTGTTTCAGAAGTTTATGAATTTTTAAAAGAAAGAAGAGAGTATGCGTTAGGCCTCGGTATCGGCAAAGATTTTATTTCTGTAGATCCCGGAGCCGGATTTGGCAAGACCGACAAAAACAATATCGAGCTGGTAAAAAATATGGAAGTCTTTTCTTCTTTGGGCTGCGTAACCGCAGGAGTGTCGCGAAAGAGATTTGTCAGGGAACTTTCCGGCAAAAATACGACGTCTTTTGTAGCCGCGAACTTAATGGCGGCTTATTGCGGAGCATCTATTGTCAGAGTTCACGATGTTGCCGAAACGGTAAAAGCTTTAAAAATTATTGATGCTGTTCGGAGAATATAATGGATTCATCGACTTTTTCTTTTATTTATAACACATATATAGTCAATATGCTCGATATTGCCATACTATCTTTTTTGTTTTACAGGGTTATTTTGATAATAAAAGGCACAAGAGCGATACAGATTATACTTGGGATTCTTGTGATTCTAGTTTTGACCGTAATAGCCAGAGACATTTTACATCTCAGGGCTTTGACGTGGCTTTTAAATAATTTCTGGCTGGCCGCAGTAATCATTTTTGCCGTCGTATTTCAAATCGAAATCCGAAGTGTTTTGGCACAGATAGGCAGCAATATATGGGGAAACAGCGGCAATGTAAAAGAATCTTACATAAAAGAAATAGCCGACGCCGTCGAAGAACTGGCTTTTACGATGTCCGGCGGGCTTATAGCTATCGAAAATGAAGTCGGTCTCAAAAATTTTACCGAAACGGGCATAATGCTTAACGCCAATATTTCAAAAGAATTGCTTCTTTCGATTTTTAAAAATAAATCCGCGCCGCTTCACGACGGAGCTATCGTAATATATAATGAAAAAATCATAGCCGCGGGCTGTTTATTTCCTTTAAGTCACAATACTGAAGTAAAACTCTATGGCACAAGGCACAGGGCAGCATTGGGGTTGAGTGAAATTACAGATGCTCTTATTATTGTTGTTTCAGAAGAAACCGGCAATATTTCTATAGCTTACAAAGGAAAACTTAAAAGCAATATTTCAGTCACTAAACTTAAAGAAACCATTTCTTCGGTTGTCGGAGGCACAAAAACAAGATGAATTTAGCAAAAAAAATATTGGTTAAAATTAAAAAAAACTGGCAGCTTAAACTTTTGGCGCTGGGGCTGGCGATAGTTGTCTGGTTTTATTCGACTTACAGGTAAAAAATGAAATTATTCGGCACAGATGGCATTAGAGGCGATTCGTCAAAATTTCCTTTTGAAGATACTGCACTTTTTATAATCGGCAAATCGATAGCCAAAAATTTGGCGGGCAAAAAGAAAATTCTTATAATCCGCGATACGAGAGAATCCGGAAAAAGAATTCAATATGCTTTGGCAAAAGGGATTGTAAGCGCAGGTGGCCGCGTCATTTTTGGCGGGGTTATGCCTACTCCCGCCGCTTCTTTTTTACTTAACTGTAGAAAATATTCGGCAGCAATAGTCATTTCTGCTTCACATAATCCGTACATGGACAACGGCATAAAAATCTTTGATTCTAAAGGCTTGAAACTTGCAGACTGTACCGAAGCGAAAATAGAGAAAAAAATACATGAATATATAGAACCGGGACTGAAAATCGCAGCAGTAAAGATTGAAAAAAAAGAAAATGCTTCTCTTTTAAAACAGTATGAGCGTTTTATAGTAAAAAGTTTTGCTAAAGGCAGTTTGAAAGGCAAAAAAATAGTTATAGACTGCGCAAACGGAGCGGCTTTTAAATGTGCTCCAGAAGTTTTAAAAAAACTCGGCGCACAAGTTTTGGCTTTAAACGTAACCCCTAATGGCAAAAATATAAATGAAAATTGCGGCGCGCTTCATCCTGAAATCGCTGCAAATATGGTAAAAAAACACAAAGCGTTTTGTGGATTTGCTTTTGACGGCGATGCAGATAGGCTTATTTGTATAGACGAAAACGGACAAATAAAAGATGGAGATTACTTTCTCTTTTCAATGTCCGCTTATTTAAAAAGAAAGAGAAAACTTAAAAACAATATTCTCGTTACAACGGTTATGGCGAATGTTGGACTTTTTAAGGCGGCAAAAAAAGAAAAAATAAGGATTGTAGCTTCGCAAGTCGGAGACAGATACGTGCTTGAAGGGTTAAAAAAATATAGAGCTTCGTTTGGAGGTGAACAATCAGGGCATTTCATTTTTAAAGACATTTTAGGAACAGGCGACGGTTTGTTAAGCGCGGCAATGTTAATGTCTGCGTTAAATGAAACAGGGCAAAGCCCATCTGAATTTTTTAGCGGGCTTGAAAAGTTTCCTCAGGTGTTAATCAACAAAAAAATAGCGCAAAAAATTCCGATAGAAAAACTTGAAAAAACTTCTCGGATTATAAAAAGATATGAAAAAAAATTGGCTGACGACGGCAGAATTTTAGCCCGCTATTCAGGAACAGAGAATCTTTTAAGGGTAATGGTTGAAGGCAAAAACAAAAAAGAAATAACTGATATTGCAAACGAAATAATAAATTTAGCGGACAGGGAAATCAATGATAAAGTTAGGGATTAATATAGATCATATCGCAACTTTGAGACAAGCGAGGAAAGAAGAATTTCCAAGCGTAATACAGGCTGCGGCTGTATGCGAAAAAGCCGGGGCAAATTCTATTACCGTTCATTTAAGAGAAGATAGACGACATATACAAGATAAAGACGTTTACGATTTAAGAGAAATTTTGAGAACAAAATTGAACCTTGAAATGTCGTCCAGCCAAGATATAATAGAAATTGCAATAAAAGTAAAACCTGACTACGTATGTTTAGTTCCTGAAAAAAGGCAAGAACTTACCACTGAAGGCGGGCTTGACGTCGCAGGACAAAAAGAAAAACTAAAAGACGTTGCCGCAAGATTAAAACAATCAGGCACAATAGTTAGCATATTTATAGACCCCGAAATAAAACAGGTTGACGCCTGTAAAGAAATTCAAGCTGACTGCGTTGAACTTCACACTGGAAAATACGCGAAATATTTCAAAGATTTCGGGACAAATTCAAAAGAGTTCTTACAGGAGCTTGAAAGGATAAAATCCGCCTCGTCAAAAGCCGTTGAGAACGGATTAATTCTAAATGCAGGGCATGGCTTAGATTATGATAATATCAAAAATATCTGTAAAATAAACGATATGAACGAGTTTAACATAGGTTTTGCGATAATAGCCAAAGCGGTTTTTGCCGGACTTGAAAAAGCCGTGAAAGATATGAAAGATTTAATCAACAAATTTACACGGGAGAAACAGCATGTGCGGAATAGTGGGGTATATAGGCAAGTCTGAGTCGGTTGATATTATATTTGACGGGCTTAAAAAACTTGAATATCGGGGCTATGATTCGGCAGGCATTGCCGTGGTAAGTGACGGAAACATTGAAATAAGAAGAAGCGCCGGCAAACTTTCCAAATTAAAGGAAGTTTTATCAAAAAACCCAGCAAGTGGAAAACTAGGCGTAGGACATACCCGTTGGGCTACGCACGGAAAACCTTGTGAGGAAAACGCACATCCTCATACAGATTCTTCAGGTTCTATAGTCGTCGTGCATAACGGTATTATTGAAAATTATGTTGAGCTCAGAGAAAATCTTAAAAAAGATGGACATATTTTTAAATCTGAAACCGACACTGAAGTCATAGCTCATCTTGTGCGCAAATATTATAAAAATAATTTATTTGAGGCTGTCAAAAGAGCTTTAAAGGACGTTCGCGGCTCTTATGCTTTGGGCGTTATTTGTAAAGACGAACCTAATAAAATAGCTTGTGCAAGATACGACGCTCCTCTAATAATCGGTTGCGGGCAATGCGAAAATTTTATAGCTTCCGATATTCCCGCTTTACTTGCTTATACAAAAGATATGATTTTTCTTGAAAATGGAGATATTGCAGAAATTTCATCTGAAAAAATATTTATTTCAGATTTTTCCGGCAAAGAAATAAAACGCGAAATTAAGAAAATCTTGTGGGACGCAGTTCAGGCTGAAAAAGATGGATACAAGCATTTTATGCTTAAAGAAATTTACGAACAGCCGCGTGCTATAGAGGACACTTTCAGAGGAAGAATTTATCCTGACGAAGGAAAAGTTTATATTGAAGAAATAAAGTTGACGAAGGACTTTATAAAAAATCTTTCAAGAATTTACATAGTCGCTTGTGGAACTTCTTATCACGCGGGGCTGACTGCGAAGCTTTTAATTGAAAACTTTACAGGAATTCCTGTTGAAGTAGATATAGCTTCTGAGTTCCGTTACAGGCAGCCGATTTTTTTAGATAACAGTTTAACTGTCGCAATATCACAATCCGGTGAAACTGCAGACACAATAGCGGCTTTGCGTTTGGCAAAAGCAAATGGAAGCAAAACGCTTGCCGTTTGCAATGTCGTAGGTTCAAGTCTCAGCAGGGAAGCTGATGATGTGTTTTATACTCGCTGCGGACCAGAAATAAGTGTGGCTTCAACAAAGGCGTTTACGGGGCAGCTTACGGCTTTTTATATTTTGGCTTTGGATTGGTCTCAAAAACGCTTATCTTTGACGTCGGAGTTATTACAGAAATACATTAAAGAACTCTGGGCTATTCCCTTAAAAGTAAGCGATTTTCTTAATAATTCAGACGGCGTTTTAGAAGTAGCAAAAAATTATGCACATAAAAGGGATTTTTTGTATCTTGGCAGGCATGTTAATTATCCTGTAGCTTTAGAGGGCGCTTTAAAATTAAAAGAGATTTCTTACATACATGCTGAAGGATACGCCGCTGGCGAAATGAAGCATGGACCCATCGCTTTAATAGATGAAAGAATGCCGATAGTCGCCATAGCTGTTCGTTCGCAAATTTATGAAAAAATTGTTTCAAACATAGAAGAGGCAAAAGCGCGCGGTGGAACTATTATCGCAATTGCAAGCGACGGAGATAAAGCTATAGCTGTGCAGACTGACAGTCAAATTTATGTACATGAAACCGACGAGTTTTTTTCGCCGATAATAACGGCAATTCCTTTGCAGCTTTTGGCTTACCACATAGCGGTGATTTTAGGCTGTGATGTTGACCAGCCAAGAAACTTGGCAAAATCTGTAACTGTTGAATAATGACGGTTACATATAGAAAAATTAAAATAAGGAAAATTGCAGAAAAATGTAAGCCGTGCAAACGGCTTAAAGAATAGAATATTAATAAATTATTTTGGAAGTGCGGAGCAAGACCGCGCAGTATTTATAAAGAGAAAACTCTTTTAAATTCTCGTGACTCCAAAATAATCGTTTGCTTTTTGCCGTATATCTTTATTGATATACGGCAGTGGCGGCGATTATTGGGGACTGTCACGAGACTCCGATAATTCGCCGCTTTTTTTGCGCTTCCAATTTTATGGAGCACAAAATGCTAAGCCTTAACAGACCGCTTAACAAAGCAAAAGTTCAGAAAAACGACGAATTTTATACTCAACTTTCCGACATAGAAAAAGAGCTTAAACATTACAAAGCCCATTTTAAAAATAAAGTCGTATTATGTAACTGCGACGACCCGCGCATCTCAAATTTCTTTCATTATTTTTCTTATAACTTTGAAGCGTTAGGACTTAAAAAACTGATTGCCACTTGCTATAAAAATCAGAATGCCGATTTGTTTAGCAGAAATGATAGCGAAAAAGCGATCTATTTGGAATATATAGGAGATAAAAATGACAATAACATCCCAGACACCGACGAGATAGGCATAAAATATTTAAAAGGAGACGGTGATTTTCGTTCGCAAGAATGTATTGAACTTTTAAAGCAATCCGATATAGTATGCACTAACCCGCCTTTTTCTTTGTTTAGGGAATATGTCGCTCAACTTATAGAACACAAGAAAAAATTTTTAATAATCGGTGACCAAAATGCAATCACATACAAAAAAATTTTTTTGCTTATCAAAAAAAACAAAATATGGCTCGGCGTAGATAACGGCGGGACAAAATGGTTTCAGGTTCCTCTACATTATAAAATAAAAACTCAAGCAAGAATAAAAGTAGAAAATGGCGTTAAGTTTTTCAGCAAGGGAAGTATTATGTGGTTTACTAATCTTGACCATAAAAAGCGTCATCAAAATTTAATCCTTTACAGAAAATATAATCCAAAAGATTATCCAAAATACGATAATTATGACGTAATAGAGGTAAGCAAAGTCGCCGATATACCAGTTGGCTACAACGGCATTATGGGCGTGCCAATCACTTTTCTTGATAAATATAATCCAGAACAATTTGAAGTGTTAGGATTAGACGATCATAGAATACAATATCCTAAATTAGCTGGTTGCAATAGCATCAATGGAAAGCAAATTTATAGACGCATTATTATTAGAAATAAGGAGTCTTTAAATGAAAATAGAACTCAAAGAAATTACCGTCGGGGAATTAACAAACGGGTATAAAGATAATGCGGAAAACGGCGTTATAGGTTTTAGCGGAAAACTTGATATTCGTCCACCGTATCAGCGGGAATTTATTTATAAAGACAAACAACGCGATGCCGTTATTGATACTATTGTAAAAAACTTTCCGCTAAACGTAATGTATTGGGCTGTCAGAGACGACAGAAAATTTGAAGTTATAGACGGGCAGCAGCGCACAATTTCCGTTTGTCAATATGTCAACGGCGATTTTGCTTTTGATATGAGATATTTTCACAATCTGAAAAAAGATGAGCAGAATAAAATTCTTAACTATAAACTTATGATTTATATTTGCGAAGGAACAGACAGTGAAAAATTGCAATGGTTTAAAACAATAAACATAGCAGGCGAAAAACTTTCAGAGCAAGAATTAAGAAACGCAGTTTATGCGGGTTCTTGGGTATCAGATGCAAAAAGATACTTTTCAAAAAATGGTTGTCCTGCCTATCGAATAGCAAGCGACTATCTTAATGGTTCGTATATACGACAAGAATATTTAGAAACCGCTATTGATTGGATTTCTAAAGGCAATATTGAGGTTTATATGTCAAATCATCAGGGCGACGCAAACGCTCTTGCCCTGTGGACGTATTTTCAATCTGTAATAACTTGGGTAAGTGGAGTTTTTACAAAGAAAAGAAATTTTATGAAAGGCGTTGATTGGGGAATGCTTTACAATAAATACAAAGACAAAATCTTTGATGCGGTTAAAATAGAAAAAGAAACTGCCGAACTTATACTTGACGACGACGTTACAAAAAAGAGCGGGATTTATCCTTATATTTTAACGCGTGACGAAAAATATCTTTCAATACGCGTGTTTTCGCAAGCCCAAAGGCAAAAAGCGTATTTAAGCCAAAAAAGCATATGCGCAAAATGTGAAAAACATTTTGAGATAGGCGAAATGGAAGCCGACCACATAAAACCTTGGAGCAAAGGCGGGCAAACCATCCAAGAAAACTGCCAAATGTTATGCAAAGATTGCAACCGCAGAAAAAGTGGCAAATAAAACAAAAATTTAGAGTGTTTAACTATTAAAAAAGCAAGCCTGCGCGTATCGTAAAGCCGGTGGTCAAAAAATGCTAAAATACAGTTATGCATATAAACATTTCAAACATTCAAATACCATATGAAGATTTTCTTATAAGAGCCGGCTATAAAAGAAATGCTTCGCCGCCTTACGGAAACATGGAAATTTTGATTTCGGAAACTTTTCAAATTACAAAAATGCTTATAAAACCTAAAGCCGCAGTTGTTTTTGCCGATATAAAAATAACGGAAAACGTCATCGATTTCAAAGGTGGTTTCGGCATAAAAAGCATTTCACTTTCAAAGCTTTTAAACGGCTGCTTTAAAGCTTACGGAGTTGCGGTAACCATAGGAAGTGCTCTGGAAAAAAAAAGAAATGATTTAATATCGAAAAAAGAGACTTCACGGGCTTTTCTTCTTGATTGTGCTGGTTCGGTTGCAGCCGAAGAAGCAATTAAATCTGCAAATTTACAGATTAAACAGTTTGAAGAAACACAAAACAATATGACTACAAAAAGGTTTTCTCCCGGATATGGAGATTGGAAGCTGGACTCTCAGAAAGAGTTTCTCAAGTGGATAGGTGCCGGCGGCATAGGAATTTTTCTTGGAGGTGCTTGTCAGATGATTCCCGAAAAGTCCGTTTCGGCCATAATAGGAGTGAGCGGAAAATAGAACAACAAGATACGGCAGACGGAGATAAAAAGTATGGATAAAAAAAGTTTTTTGGATTTGCTTGAAAATAAAGTGCTCATAATGGACGGAGCCACGGGAACACAGCTTCAGGAAAAAAAATATCTTGACGATATTGCAATACCCGAAGAGCTAAACATAAAATTTCCGGAAAGAATTTTGGAAATATATTCTTCATACGCGCAGGCTGGTTCAAACATAATTCTTTCAAACACTTTCGGCGCAAATCCCATAAGGCTTAAATATCACAATCTTTTAGATAAAGCTTCCGACATAATAAGAGAAGGCATAAATCTTGCGCGTGCAGCTGCAGGAAGAAAAGACATTATTGTTGCCGGCGATATTTCTTCGCTGGGCGAATATATTGAGCCGCTCGGAACACTTTCTTTTGATGAAGCTTACGAAGCTTTTTCTTTTCAGGCCGCTCTGCTTGAAAAACATAACGCCGACATAATAATTCTTGAAACCATGCCGGAAATAAAAGAGCTTAAAGCCGCAGTTTTAGCCGTAAAAGATAATTTTAAAGGAGCTCTCGTAGCGCAGATGACTTTTTCACAGGACGGGCTGACAGTTACAGGAAGCGATATTTTGAGTTTTCTTGCCATGGCTGAAAGCCTTGGCGTTGACGCAATAGGGCTTAACTGTTCTGTAGGCGCAAAAGATTTGGCGGAAATGGCTAAAGTGCTTTGCGAAAACACGAATATTCCCGTATCTTTTAAACCGAACGCCGGAATGCCAACCCTTATAAATCACGAAACCGTTTTTCCAGGAACGATTGAAGAGTTTATCGAATCAAGCCTTAAAGCTTATTCTTACGGTGTGAATATGTTCGGAGGTTGTTGTGGAACAAACCCCGATTATATAAAGGCTCTTTCGAAAGAACTTAAAGATAAAAAGCCAGTTGTAAGAAACGTAAAAAAGAGATTCTTTCTTTCGTCAAGAAACAAAGCCTCCGATATAAACGAGCTTAAAAGACCGATAATTATTGGTGAAAGAATAAATCCTACAGGAAGGAAAAAGTTTCAGGAAGAACTTCTTTACGGCATTTTTTCTCTTGCAAAAGATGAAGCGCGCTCTCAGGTGGCTGCCGGTGCAAACCTTCTTGATGTAAATATGGGTGTTCCTAACGCAGATGAAGTAAAACTTTTAACGGAAGCTGTAAATCAAATACAGGAAATCGTTTCGGTTCCGCTTTGTATAGACTCCAGCAATCCAAAAGCTTTGGAAGAGGCCGTAAAAAACTGCGCGGGAAAACCCTTAATCAATTCCGTTAACGGTGAAAAAGTGAAAATCGAAACCATAATGCCGATTGCAAAAAGGTACGGCTGCGGTTTGATAGCTTTAACTACTGATGAAAATGGAATACCAAAAACCACGCGGGAAAGATTAAACATTGCTGAAAAAATTCTAGACGCCGCCGATAAATATGGCGTTAAGAGAGAAAACATAATTTTTGACTATCTTGTTCTTTCGGTAAGCGCTACGCCAGAACAAATTCGTGAAACTTTAAATGCTGTAAAAGAATCAAAAAAACTTTACCCGGAATGCAAATCGCTTTTCGGCATTTCAAATGTTTCTTTTGGGTTGCCTTCAAGGCAGATGATAAATTCAACTTTTCTGAAAATGGCTCTGGAGGCCGGATTGGATTTTGCGATAATCAATCCACATGACGATTGGAATATTTTTGACGATTTTGCAAAGAATCTTCTTGACGACAAAGATACTGGTGCAAAAAAGTATATGGAAGTTTTTTCTTCATACAAAAAGCTTGTGCCGAAAGCTGAACAGGAAAAACTGCCGACTGGAAGACAATTGTATTTTGCGGTTTTAAATGGAAACAAAGAATCGGTACATTCGATAGTTTTGCAAATAATCGAAACGGACAAAAATCCTTTTGACACGGTAAACGACAACGTTCTTGAAGCTTTAAATCTCGTTGGAGACAAATTTGCGGCAAAAGAATATTTTTTGCCGCAGATAATAATGTCCGCGGAAGCTGCTCAAAATGCTTTTGCCATAGTAAAAAGCCTTTTGAGAAAAGAGTCTTTTTTTTCGACGGATAAAATCATAATGGCCACAGTAAAAGGAGATATACATGATATCGGCAAAAACATAGTCTGCACGGTTCTTGAAAGTTACGGCTTCGAAGTTGTAGATATGGGTATTGACGTTGACGCCCATGATATTGTAAATAAAGCACAGGAAGTTAAACCCATAGCCATAGGGCTTTCCGCGTTGATGACTACGACAATGCCTGAAATGGAAAAAGTTGTAAAAATAAGAAACACGGCCCACATACAGCCGAAAATAATAATTGGCGGCGCTGCGGTAACGAAAAAATATGCCGACGAAATCGGCGCAGATGCTTATGCAAAAGATGCATTGGAAACGGCAAAATACATAAAAAATTTGGCAGATGAAAAGATTAGATGCCGAGAAGTTAAGTAACGATAAGAACAGAGGATTGTCAAGCTTCTAAGCTTTCTAGTTTTTCAACTTCTTTATTTATGGAGGTAAAATGGAAAAAATAATATTGTTTTTTTTGACGGTAGGATTTATAATTTCAGGATGTGGCGTCCCAAAATCTCCAGAAAGCGTTGATCAGGAAACATCCGGAGGGTATAAACGAACTTTTGCCGATGAAAAAACATCTGTAATCATTGCGGGTGCACAGAACAATATCGAACTTCCCGAGATAGGTAATTTTAAAGAGTTTATAGAATGGACAGACCAATCGGGAAATATATATCCTATGGATTTTGGAGATGATACAAGCCCGATGTACATAAAAGGAAGGAACGGAATAACTTATATAGCCATAAAGGTTTTGCCCGGAAAATATAAATTGAACAATTTTCTGATAAGAGCTGCTAACAGCCGCTATTACAGTGAAATAGATTTTAAAAAACGTTATAACGCTTCTTTTGAGGTTAAACCCGATGAAGTAGTTTTCATAGGCATTTTGAAAACTTTTTTTGAAGGAGCACCTGCTGAATCTTCAAACAGGGCTGAACAAATGAAAATAAAAGCCGCGACTTATCTGGAAAACGGAAAAGAAGATTTATATAAAATTACAGATTTTTATAATACGATTACAAAAAGCCAGGTGCAGACAAATATAATGTATTGGAATGATCCAAAATTTTCAAAAAGTGAAATTATGTTTTTAGAAGTTGTTCCGGGAAAAAATTGATAAAATTATTTACAAATAAATACTATAATAAAATAAATTTAACTTTTATTGTTATTATGCACTAGGAGAATTTCATTAATGTATTTGTCAAACAGCAATCTAAACAAAAGCGTAAAAGCGAAAAGGTTTGCGCCTTGTCATTTTTTATTTTTATAAAATATTAACTAAGAAAACGATGACAAAACTTCTAAGATTAAAAGGAATTCTTATATTTCTTGTAAATATCCTTTTTACATTGTAACTTGCGCGCAGTAAATATAAGTGATTGGAATAGTTTATATAGATGCGATAATAAATATTGACGCGGGTTCAATTACATTCATAACACAACAAAAAAGCAAAGAATAAACATATCTATATTAAAAATTGTAGAAGTTTAACAACGGCAAAAGGTCGGATATTGCGGCAGTGCAGATAAGCTTAAGTTGTATGTATGTGGAGATAAAAATGATAAATTGCTTAAAAGTAAAAGCCATTCTTATATTTTTTGCATCCATTGTTTTTGCATCTGTGAATTTATATGCTGCTACCGTAAATGATTGGACCAGTCTCAATAATGCCGTAGTTTCCAATGATCCGTCAATAATATTTTCTACCAACCTTATCACTTATGCGGATAATCTCACTTATCCTATTAGCTATGGAGAAGTTGTTTTTGGTGGAAACAATATAACTTTAGATGGTAACGGGAATTATCAAATTTTTCGAGTTTTCAACTCTTCGGCTGTTTTTAACGGCAGAGCATCTTTTATAAATACAAAAAGTATTTCTGGCGGAGCCATTTTTTTACAATCTTCAACGATGACTTTTACAAATTCCGAAGTAACCTTTACATATAACAGTGCGGTAAATGGGGGAGCGATAGCGATATTTAATGGAGGATATATAGAAATTTTGCGAGGAGCAAGATTTGAGTACAACAGCGCAAATGCAGGTGGTGCGATATATGCGAGT